>NZ_JBSGJD010000040.1:14830-48775 GCF_053605405.1 Amycolatopsis sp. NPDC003861 | reverse complement strand
GGTCGCGCGGCCGACGGCGAGCAGCGGGCGGCCCCACGGCGGGTCGTGCGGCCGCATCCCGGCGACGCTGCGCGGGCCGGAGCCGCGGCCGAGCCCGAGCAGGACCGTTTCGGCCTGGTCGTCGAGGGTGTGGCCGAGCAGGACGAGCCCGTGCCCGGCGAGGGTCCGGTAGCGGGCCTTGCGGGCGGCGGCTTCCGGGCCGCCCGGGCCGGTGACGTCGGCCCGGCGCACCTCGGCTTCGTCGGCACCCAGCGCCTTCGCCGCGGCGGCCGCGTCGGCCGCGATCTTGGCCGAGCCCTCCTGCAGCCCGTGGTCGACGACCAGCGCGCGGACGACGTGCCCGCGGTGGTGCCCGACGTGCGCGGTGGCCTCGGCCAGCGCGAGCGAGTCGGCGCCGCCGGAGACCGCGACGCACAGCTCGGGGGGTGCTTCGACGGTCTCCAGGAAGGCGCGGACGGCCCGCCGGACGGCCGCGACCGCCGGCCCGGTCATCCGTGCAGGCGCCGGACCCACGCCGCCGGGTCGGAGATCTCGGCGCGCGACGGCAGGGTGTTCGGCGACCGCCAGACGGCGTTGAAGCCGTCCATGCCGACGGCGTCCACGACGTGCTTCGTGAACTTCGCGCCTTCTTCGTACTGACGGATCTTCGCGTCGACGCCGAGCAGCGCGCGCAGCAGCCGGTCGAAGACGCCGCCGCCCTTGCGCCGGGCGGTGAACCGCGCGCGGATCTTGTCGACGCTCGGCACGACCTGCGGGCCGACCGCGTCCATCACGTAGTCGGCGTGCCCCTCCAGGAGCGTCGAGAGCGCGAGCAGCCGGTCGAACACCGCGCGTTCCTTCGGCGACTGGAGCAGCTCGGCCAGGTTCAGCTTCGGGCCCTGCTTGATCGCCTCCGGGAGCCGGCCGACCAGGTCGGACAGGCTGTCCGTGCCGCCGCCGGCCAGGCCCGACACGAGCCGCTCGACCTCGTCGGCGAAGTAGTCGCGCAGCCACTTGACCGCGGTGAACTGGAGCCGGTGGGTGCACTCGTGCAGGCAGACCCAGAGCCGGAAGTCGTGGCCGGGCACGTCCATCGCCTGCTCGGCGGCGACGACGTTCGGCGCGACCAGGAGGAGCGTGCCCGCGCGCTCCGGGCCGCCGAAGGGGTCGTACTGGCCGAGCACGCGGCTGGCGAGGAAGGCGAGCACCAGCCCGGTCTGGACGCCGGCGCCGCCGGCCAGGATCGGCCCGAGCGGGCCACCCTGCTGCGGCAGCGCGCGCCCGGTCAGCGCGTCCAGCCCGGCCGCGGCCGATCTCACCCAGCCCGGGCGGTCGACCACCTCGCCGGGCAGCAGCGGCAGGTCGAGCCCCAGGTTCGTCAGCTGCCGCACGTGCCCCTCGGCCTCGGCGGTGAGCTCGCGCAGGTCGGTGACGGCCTCCTCGGCCCGTTCCCGCGGCACCTGCGGGCCGCCGCGCACCAGCAGGGCGCCGGTCTGCGCGGCGATCGCCCAATCGACCATGGGCCGGGTCTGCGTTTCCTGACTCACCCTTCCGACGCTACCTGCCCGGTGCGGGGTTTCCGGCCACGATCTTCGTACGGTTCGGCGTCCGCTAGGCGCAGCCGCACTTGCGGAGGCTCGTCGCGAGGGCGTCGATCGCGTCGCGGCCCGGCTCGGTGTCGGAACCGTTGGACATGAACGCGAACACCAGCACCCGGCCGTCCTGGTCGAGGACCAGCCCGGCGAGGGTGTTCACCGCGGTCAGCGTGCCGGTCTTGGCCCGCACCCAGCCGCGGCCGGCCTGCGACGCGGCCGTGTCGAACCGCTTGTCGGCCAGGGTGCCCGAGCCGCCCGCGACCGGGAGGCCCGCCAGCACCGGGCGCAGCTTGGCGGTGTTCGGGTCCTTGCCCTCCTGCGCCGCGGCGGCCGCCAGGAGCTGGGTGAGCAGCCGCGCCGGGATGCGGTTCAGCGACGAGATGCCGCTGCCGTCGGACAGCGCGACACCCGAGACGTCGAAGCCGTGCTCCTTCAGCACCTTGATGGTCGCCCGGGCGCCACCGGCGTAGCTGGCCTCCTCGCCGTTGGCGAGCGCGACCTGCCGGGCGACCGCCTCGGCGAGGACGTCGTCGGACAGCTCCATCAGGTCGGACACCAGCTCGGTCAGCGGGGCCGACTTCACCTCGGCGACCACCTTCGCGTCCTTGGGCGCGGTCGCCTGGCCACCCGCCGAGGCCCCGAGCTTCGAGGCGATCGACTGGGCGAGCGCGCTGCCCGCGTTCGCCGTGCGCTGCGAGTTGTTGTCCTTGGGGTTGATGCGGCCGCCGTCGGCCATCACGGGCGCCATCTGCGTCGCGTACGTCGATGGCGCGTCGCCCGCCTCCCAGCCCGGCGCGGTCGTCGCGCCCTTGAACAGCGTCAGGTCGACCTGCACCTTCTTGACGCCCGGCACCGCCTTCTTGACCTGCGCGACGAGGTCGTCGACGTGCGCGGCCCCCGGGTACAGCGGGGAGTCGGTGCCCAGCGGCAGGTTGGTGAGGGTCGTGTCGCCGCCGCCGACCAGGATCACCGTGCCCGGGTCCGCGCCCTGCACGATCTTGGTCGGCAGGCGCAGGTTGTGGTCCAGGGAAAGCAGCGCGGCCGCGGACGTGAGCACCTTCGTCGTCGACGCGGGCGTTACCGGCGTCGAGGAGTTGCGGTCCCACAGGACGGTGCCGGTCACCGGGTCGATCACGCTGCCGGTGAGCTGGCCGAGCGCGCCGTTGCCGGCCGCCGAAGCGAGCGCGGCCTTGACGCCGTTCGCGGTCGGCGCCGTCCCGGAGGTGGCCGGCCCCTGCAGTTGCCGGGTGGCCGCCGGCGACGACGGCGGGTCGCCCTTGGGCGCGTTCGGCGCCCACGGCAGGGCCAGCCGGTTCGCCACCTTCGGCGTCGCCGCGGCGACCCCGGCGCCGGCCAGCACCAGGAGAACGACCACGACGAGGGCGATCAGCTTGCCTTTGCGCCGCTTCTTCGGCGGCTCTTCGGCGGCGGGCGGCTCGGCCGGCGTCGGCGGCTGGTCGTTCCGGGGCGGTTCGCCGCGCTGCTGGGGCTGCTGCTGGAAGACGCCGGGGAACGAGGTCGGGCGTTCGATCCCGACGGTCGCCTCGGCGTCGAACCGCTGGCCGTCCGGCTCGATCCGCTGCGGCCGGGCCAGCGAGCCGGCGGACGCCGACGGCACCACCCCGCGCGGCGGCTCCGGCGGCAGCGCGGCCCGGCGGTCACCCGGCTCGGCCGGCCGGTCGCCGGTGCGGTCCTCCCGCAGCTCGATGCGCTGGCTCCACGGCTGCGGGGCTTCGGGCTCCTCGCGACGCTGTGCGGCCGCGCGGCTCAGCTGCTCTTCACGGCGCTGCTGCTCCTCGCGCCAGTGCTGCAGCTCTTCCCGCCACTGCTGCTGCGGCTCCTCCGGCTTCGGCTCCTCCCGGGGCGGCACGTGACGCTCGACCGGCACCACCGGCACCGGCCCGGACGGCTTCACCTCGATGTACTGGGTGCTCTCCCCGCCCGGCTTCGGCTCGGGCGGCTCGACGTATTGCGTGCTCTCGCCGGAGGCCTCGGGCTCGAGTTCCGACTGCTCGACCCGGATGTACTGGGTGCTCTCTTCGGCGGGCTTCGCGGGCGCCGGCTGCGGGTCGGCCGGGGGCTGCGGCTTCTTCGGCTCGCGGCTGCCGAGGCGGTCGGCGAGGTCCTGCTTGGCCGGCGGCGGCGGGGCCGGCGGCTCCTCGGCCGGGGCGTTGAGGCCGGGGATCGGCTCGGGCGGGACGTTCGGCGCGAACCACGAGCCCTTGGGGGCTTCACTGCCTGTGACCTTGGGCACGCCGGGACGGCCCGCGGCGGCCTCCGGCGGGTCCGGTAGCGCCATCGGAGTGGTCTCCCGCGCGCCGGACGACGAGCGGTCTTCGTCCGACGAAGGCCACATCGGCTGGTCGTTTTCCGGCACCCACCACTCCTTCTCACCTGCCCCGGGAGGGGCCAAGCTCACATGCCGTGTGGCCGACATCGATGCGGCCCCCCGGCAGGGCGTAGTCCACACTAGGAGACGTCAAGAGAGTCATGAAGGTTGCCGCCCGCGATGCGGGTATGCCCGGATCTACAAGAAGCAGCGAGGACGGCGTGGAGTTCGACGTCACGATCGAAATCCCCAAAGGGGAGCGCAACAAGTACGAGGTCGACCACAAGACCGGCCGCATCAAGCTGGACCGGACCCTGTTCACGGCCACGCAGTACCCGGCCGACTACGGGTTCATCGACGACACCCTCGGCCAGGACGGCGACCCGCTCGACGTGCTCGTCCTCGTCCAGGAGCCGACGTTCCCGGGCTGCCTGATCCGCTGCCGCGCGATCGGCATGTTCCGGATGACCGACGAGAAGGGCCCGGACGACAAGGTCCTCGCGGTCCCGACGAACGACCCGCGCCTGGAGCACCTGCGGGACATCCACCACCTGAACGAGTTCCACAAGCTGGAGATCCAGCACTTCTTCGAGGTCTACAAGGACCTCGAGCCCGGCAAGAGCGTCGAAGGCTCGACCTGGGTCGGCCGCGCCGAGGCCGAGAATGAGATCGCCCGCTCGTACGAGCGCGAGACCGACCGCCTGGCCAAGGAAGAAGCCAACGGGACCGGTCACTGAGTCCACGAGAAAGGCCCCCTCGGGATCTTCCGAGGGGGCCTTTTTTCACGCGGTCAGTGCGCCAGGGCCAGTGCGGGAGCCTCTTCGGCCTCCGCGCGCTGCTCCATCGCCGACTTGTCCGACAGCGGCTTCTCCTTGAGGAACCACACGAGCGCGAAGCCGACGGTCAGCACGATCCCGCCGACCAGGAACACCGTGCTCATCGACTCGGCGAAGCCCTGCAGGATCGGCCGGGCCAGCGTCGGGTCCAGCGTCGACAGGAACGACGTGTCGTTGACGTCCAGGCCGCTCTGCATCTGCTTCGCGAACTCCGGGTGCTGGGCCAGCGCCGCCGTGTAGGCCGGCGTGGTCATCGCCGAGCGGATGGCGCTCGCGATCCGGTCGCCCACCGTGCCGAACAGGATCGACAGGAACACCGCGGTGCCCGCCGTGCCGCCGATCTGCCGGAAGAACGTCGCCGCCGAGGTGGCGACGCCGATGTCCTGCGGGCGGACGTCGTTGGTCGCGGCCAGCACCAGCGTCTGCATCGAGGCGCCGAGGCCGAGGCCGATCACGAAGGCGATCACCATGACCAGGGCCAGCGAGCTGTCGACGGTGATCGTGGACAGCGCGAACAGCGCCGCCGCCATCAGGCCGACCCCGGCCACCGCGAACATCTTGTACCGGCCGGTGGCCGCGATGATCCGGCCGCTGGTCAGGCTGGCGACCATGATGCCGAGCGTCAGCGGGAGCATCTGCAGGCCGGCCTGGGTCGGCGTCGCGCCCTTGACGATCTGCAGGTACAGCGGCAGCGACATCATCGCGCCGAACATCCCGGCACCCTGCACGACGGTGACGATCGTCGACATCCGGAACACCGGCCGCTTGAACAGGCGCAGCGGCAGCAGGGCGGCGTCGCCCATCCGGCGTTCGATCCAGACGAAGGCGGTGACGCCCAGCGCGCCGACGACGTACATCGCGATCGAAGCGGCGGAGCCCCAGCCCCACTCGCGGCCCTGCTCGGCGACGATCAGCAGCGGCACCAGGCCGGTGGCCAGCGCGACGGCACCCCGGTAGTCGACCTTCTGGTCCACGCGGGTGTGCGGCAGGTTCAGCACCTTGGTGACGACGACCAGCGCGGCGAGCGCGATCGGGACGTTGACCAGGAAGACCCAGCGCCAGCCGGTGATGCCGGCGAAGGTGTCGATGCCGGCGAAGAACCCGCCGACGACCGGCCCGGCCACGCTCGAGATGCCGAAGACGGCCATGAAGTAGCCCTGGTACTTGCTGCGTTCCCGCGGCGCGGTGATGTCGGTGATGATCGCCAGCGCGAGCGACATCAGGCCACCGGCGCCGAGCCCCTGGAAGGCGCGGAAGGCGGCGAGCTCGTACATCGACGTCGCCATGCCGCTGGCCAGCGAACCGACCAGGAAGAGCGAGATCGCCGTGAGGTACATGGGCTTGCGGCCGTAGAGGTCGGACAGCTTGCCGTACAGCGGCGTCGAAAGCGTGGCGGTGATCAGGTAGGCGGTGGTGGCCCAGGCCTGCAGGGACAGGCCGTGGAGCTCGTCGGCGATGGTGCGCATCGAGCTCGACACGATGGTCTGGTCGAGCGCGGCGAGGAACATGCCGAGCATCAGCCCGGACAGCACGGTGAGGATCTGGCGGTGGGTCAGTTTGCCGTTCGTAGCGGCTGCTCCTTCCGCCGTGGTGGTGTCGCTCATGGGGTCTCCCTCGAAGTCGGCGTAGTTGCTTGTACCTCTCAACTACTTGTCTGAGCCAAGTATTCCCCGGGAAGCTTGTACCGTGCAATCAAATATTCTGTGACCCCGGTCTCGCGCCTCGCTTGACGGCCTGCGCGACCACGGTCACCTCGGCGGACGGCACCTCGAGCCGCGTCACGAAGGCGTAGAGGTCACCGAGGTCGCGGCACCAGACGGCGGCCATCAGGTTCGTCACGCCGGTCGTGGCCAGGGTGCCGTGGACCATCGGGTGATCCGCCAGCGTCCGCCCGACCTCGTCGAGCCGTCCCGGCGGCACGGTCATCCAGACGTTCGCGTCGATCTCGAGGCCCAGCGCGCGGACGTCGACGGTGGCGTAGGTCCGGATCCGCCCGGCCGCGGCCAGCCGGTCGAGCCGGCGGCGGACGGTCGACTCCGGGGTTTCGGGCGCCAGCTCTCCGGGACCGAGCCGGGCGTCGACGGCGAGGCGGGCGAGCAGCCGCCGGTCGAGTTCGTCGAGCGTGACGTCCACGCCGGGTGGCGGCGGGCTCAGGGCCGCGGCTTCGGCATCGGTGAGCAAACCGGTGCGCCACTGCGCCGCGTCGGAAAAGACGTGCAGGATCGAGTGCGCGCGCAGCTCGGTGACCGCGGACGTGGCGGGCAGCGCGTCGTGCACCAGCCGTCCGTCGAGCCCGCCGAGCGCGACCGCGCTGATTTCCTCGCCGCCGGCCAGGATGTCGACGAACAGGACGTCCTCGCGCTTGGCCAGGGCGTCGGCGATCACCGGCGTCCGGCCGCGAAGCACCTTCACGCGCAGGAGCATCGCGCCCCGCAGGCCGTGCCGGGGATCGGGAACGCAGACGACACCGAGCCGCCCGTCGGCCCTCAGGCGCGCGATCACGCGGGTGACCGTCCGCGGCGAGAGGCCGAGGACTTCGGCGATCCGGCCGGGACCGGCCCGGCCGTCGACCTGGAGGGCCGAAACCACTCGCTGTTCGATTTCGGTCAGACGCTGCATTGTGCAGTCCGCTTCCGCTCACTCTGCCGGGCTGGAGTACTCGGTTTCGCCGATCAGCTTAATCCTGGGCGCATGCTGAAACCGGTGCTCGACATCGTGGAAACCCTGGCCGCCGGCGTCCGTGCCCCGGACCGGCCACCCGCCTCCCTCGGGGAGCTCGGCGAGATCTTCTCGGCCATCGACGACCCGCTGGCGGCGGACCTCCGGGCCGCGCTCACCGGCCTCCGGCCCGGAGCGAAGTGGGCGGGCGAGTTCGACGAGCTCCCCGACGGCGAGGTCTGGGTGGTCGACGCCCTCGACGGCGCCGTCCAGCTCCTCCAGGGCCTCCCGCAGTACTGCCTCACCGTGACGCTCGTCCGCGACGGCGAGCCGGAGCTCGCGGTGCTGCACTCGCCGTGGTTGAAAGAGACCTACGCGGCGCAGCGGGGCGAAGGCGCCGAGCGGAACGGAACACCGATCGAGCCGTCACGGAACAAGAGCCTCGAAGCAGCCGTCGCCGCGACCAGCCAGCCGCCGTTCATCGCGAAGCAGCCCGGTGTGGCCGAAGCAGCAGGCGCCTCGCTGACCGCAGTACTGCCGAAAGTCGCCGCGGTGCGGAACCTCGGGCCGACGTCCTGGCAGGTCGCCGACGTCGCCGCCGGCCGGCTGGACTTCTTCTGGCAGTACGGCACCGACGCCACCAACCTGGCCGGCGCCGCACTGGTCGCGCGTGCGGCCGGCGCGGTCGTCACCACCGCCGGCGGCGCCCCGTGGACGCCGTCGGACGGCAGCTTCGTCGCGGCCGCGCCGGCCCTGCACGCGCTGGTGCTGGACGCGCTGGCTCAGGCGGAGTAGCCCGGGATCGGGAACGGCGCCAGGAACTCGCGGATCTCCGCGGCGATCGTGTCCAGCGCGGCCTCCTCGGCCGCGGCGGCCGCGGTCACCGTGCGGTCGATCCACTCCGCCACCTGCACCTGGTGCTCCGGCTGGAGGCCGCGGGTGGTGATCGCGGACGTGCCGAGCCGGATGCCGGACGGGTCGAACGGCTTGCGCGGGTCGAACGGGACCGTGTTGTAGTTCAGCTCGATGCCCGCGCGGTCGAGGGCCTGCGCGGCCGGCTTGCCCGCGACCGCCTTGTTCGTCAGGTCGATCAGCAGCAGGTGGTTGTCCGTGCCGCCGGAGACCAGGTCGTACCCCTTCGCCAGCAGCGCGTCGGCCAGCGCCTTCGCGTTGGCGACGATCGTGTGCGCGTACTCGCTGAACGACGGCTGCTGCGCTTCCCCGAGCGCGACCGCGATCGCGGCGGTCGTGTGGTTGTGCGGGCCGCCCTGAAGACCCGGGAACACCGCCTTGTCGACGGCCTTCGCGTGGTCGGCGTCGGACAGGATCATCGCGCCGCGCGGGCCGCGCAGGGTCTTGTGCGTGGTCGTCGTGATCACCTGCGCGTGCCCGACCGGCGACGGGTGCGCCCCGCCCGCGACCAGGCCGGCGATGTGCGCGATGTCGGCGACGAGCACCGCGTCGACCTCGCGGGCGATCTCGGCGAACGCCGGGAAGTCGATCGTGCGCGGGATCGCCGTGCCGCCGGCGAAGATGAGCTTCGGCCGGTGCTGGCGCGCGAGGTCGCGGACCTGGTCGAGGTCGACGCGGCCGGTCTCCTTCGCGACGCCGTAGCGCACCGGCGTGAACCACTTGCCGGTCGCCGACACGCTCCAGCCGTGCGTGAGGTGGCCGCCGTCCGGCAGCGCCATGCCGAGCACGGTGTCGCCCGGCTGCGCGAACGCCAGGTACACGGCCAGGTTCGCCGGCGACCCGGAGTACGGCTGGACGTTGGCGTGCTCGGCGCCGAAGACGGCCTTCGCCCGCTCGATCGCCAGCTGCTCGACCTGGTCGATGAACTGCTGGCCCTCGTAGTAGCGCTTGCCCGCGTAGCCCTCGGAGTACTTGTTCGTGAGCACGCTCCCGGTCGCCTCGAGCACGGCCTGCGAGACGTAGTTCTCCGACGCGATCAGGCGGATCTTGTCGTGCTGGCGCTTCGCCTCGTCCTCGACGAGCCCGGCGATGGCGGGGTCGGCGGCGGCGAGTGCGTTCAGTTTCGGCTGGTGTGTCATGGCGTACTCCGGCTCTGGAGTGGCCTTCACCCAGGCGCGCGGTGCCGGCCTCGTCGTCGCTTCCCGGTGGTGCTCCACCTCGATGGCGCCAGTCGCTGCTGCGGGAAACAGCCTAGTCCACGCCGCCGCGGGCCCGGCGGTGTTCGGCGCACCACTTGCGGGTGCACCCGGAGGTGCGGTCGCAGAACGGCCGCGCGCAGGTCGCGCAGCGCTTCACCCGCCGCCAGCCGCCGACGGTCACCAGCTCCGCCAGGCCCGCCGCGCCCGCGGCCAGCTCGCCGGTCTCCGCGAACGGCGTCACGTACACGATCCGCCACGCCACGCCGGTGTCGACGAGCCGCGGCCGCGCCCCGGCCTCCGCCAGCACGGCGTTGAGGCGGCGCGCGGCCGCGGGTTCGTCGGGCAGCTGCGCGGCGATGCCGCACAGCTGCGGATTTCCCTGGCGCAGCAACCGTTCCGCGACCCCGAGCTCGGGGTCGAGCGCGTGGAACGGCGGCACGACCGCGTGCTTGCGCACCTCAGTCGACGACCACGACGCCCATGGACCGGGCGGTGCCCGCGATCGTGCGCATCGCCGCCTCGACGTCGGAGGTGTTGAGGTCCGGCAGCTTGCGCTCGGCGATCTCGCGCAGCTGCTGCGTGGTCAGCTTCCCCGCGACCTCGTGCCCGGGCCGCGACGAACCCTTGTCCCCCAACGCCTTCTTGATGAGGAAGGACGTCGGGGGCGTCTTGAGCCGGAGCGCGAACGAGCGGTCCTCGAACACCGAGACGACCACCGGCACGATGTCGCCGCGCTGGCTCGCCGTGGCCGCGTCGTAGGCCTTCTTGACCTCGACGAGGTTGATCCCGGTCTGTCCCAGCATCTTGCCGAGGTCGACGACCGGGGCGTTGCCCGCGGCGAGCTCGAGGGTGACCTGGTGGGTGAGTTTCGTCGGAGCCATGCCCCGAAGCTAGAGTCTCCAGTTACTGGAGGGTCAACTTCAATCCAGTGCCTCGACGCCGGCCTTGTGCCGCTTCGCCAGGTCCTGGTAGACGGCCGCGTTGTGCTCGACCCACAGCCGCGCGGAGTCGGTCAGCGGGACGAACTTCTTCGCCGGGCTGCCCATCGCGACCACCTCGGACGGCACCTCGGTGCCCGGCGTCACGGTGGCCCCGGCCGCGACCAGCGTCCGCTCGCCGATCTTGGCGTCGTCCAGCACGGTCGAGCCGTTCCCGATCAGCGCCTGCTCGCCGACCGTGCAGTCGTGCACCAGGCACTGGTGGCCGACGGTGACGTTCCGGCCGATCTCGCAGACCTTGCCGACGTTGACGTGCACGACCGAGTTGTCCTGGATGTTCGCGCCCTCCCGGACGACGATCTTGCCGAAGTCGGCGCGCAGCACGGCGCCGTACCAGACGGAGGCGTCCTTCTCGATGACGACGTCGCCGATGAGGGTGGCGGTGGGGGCGATCCAGGCGTCCGGGTGGACCTGCGGGCTGCGCCCTTCGAACGAGAACTGAGGCATGCCCGCACCCTAGACCGCGCAGGCCCCCTTCCCCGGTCCAGCGGGGAAGGGGGCCGTTCGCAGGCCGCGGCCGGGGCTGCTGGGGGTCAGCCGGTGATCGCGGCGTTGATCAGGATGTCCACGGCCTGGTCGTTGCGCGTGGTCTGCGGGCCGATCTGGGTGTCGCGCGGGTAGAAGCCCGGGCTGCTGCCCTTCGGGTACATCTCGAAGGTGAAGCTCCAGATCTTGTGCGTCGCCCACATCCAGTCGTTGACGCTGCCGTCGGTGATGTAGAGGTCGCTGGACTGCTCCGGCGTGTAGCCGTTGGTCGCGGCCATCTGCCGGCCGAGGGATTGGAACTTCTGCGCCTCGGCCGCGGTCAGGCCGGGCGCGGTGTCGGCGTAGGTGTAGCCGAACGGCCAGAGCACCAGCTCGGAGTAGGTGTGGAAGTCGATGTGCGTCTTGATCTGCTGGGTGCCGCCGACGACCCGCGAGTTCACCCAGTTCGAGACCGCGCGGGTCTCGGGCGCGGAGAACGCCGCCGTGCCGCGGTAGGTCTCGCTGGACGTCTGGCCCGACGAGCCGCCGCAGCAGCCCCACTTGTAGCCCCAATTGCGGTTGGTGTCGGTGCCGGGGCCCTGGCGGTTCTTGCGCCAGCTGCGGAACGTGCCGCCGGAGATGTCGTACTCGGAGCCGTCCGGGTTGACGCTCGGGACCACCCAGATCTCGGTGCTGTCGACCAGCCGCTTGATCGCGCTGTTGGTGGCGTACCCGCTGGTCAGCCGCTGGACGATGTGGAGGCACATCTCGGTGGTGAGGTGCTCGCGCGCGTGCTGGTTGCAGGTGAAGAGGACCTCGGGCTCGTTCTCGTCGGTGGCGGCGTTGTCGCTGATCTTGATGAGCGACAGGGCGCGGCCTTCGTACGAGTTGCCGGCGCTGCCGAGCTTGGTCAGCGACGGGTAGTTCGCGACGGCTTTCTGCAGCTCGGTCTGCGTTTCCGCGTAGGTGTGGTAGCCGGTGTAGCCGGCCGGGAAGTCCAGGACGGCCTCGGTCCCCTGCGGCCGGTTGACCTTGCCGAGCGCCTTGACGCCGAAGCCGTGCGCACGCAGCTGGGCCGCTTCGCCGGGGTTGGCGATGACGGTGGTCGTCGCGCCGTCGGCGTCGAGGATGTCCGCGCCGGTCCGCGCTATCACAGTGCGCTGCTGGGCGGTGGCGGCACCGGTCACCTCGTACACCTGCGGGCCGTCGGGCTGGGCGGCCCCGGCCTGGCCGCCGGTGGTGAGCACCAAGAGGGCGGCCGCGGCCGCTGCCATGCACGTTCGTGTGCGCATCACGTCTCCTGCTCTCGGGGGTTCCTCGACCTTGGCCGGAGCCGGACGTAGCGCACAATCCGGAGCAGTACGGATCTATTGGTGGTTTCTACCCGTAGTTCGCGAAGCAGAGCGCCTCGATGTCGGCACGCAGCGTGGCGAACGGCCGCGGGCGCACCCGCTGCTGGACGACCGTGCCCAGCAGGTACGACAGGAGCGCGCGGGCCCGGGCGCGCGGGTCGTCGACGTCGAGCGGGGCGAGGAGCTCGGCGAGCAGCTCGGTGAGCGAGGTCAGCATGACGTCGATGGCCTGCGGGTGCTGCGCGCGCCCGGCGGCGATCCAGTACTCGAACCAGAGGAAGGCGGCGTTCGGGTTCGCGGCGAAGACGCTCAAGTACTCCTCGAGGACGGCGAAGAGCCGCTCGCGGGGTTCGCCGTGCTTCGCGGCGACCTCGCGCAGGCCCGCGGCGAAGGCGGTGATGTGCGCCGCCATCGCCCGATCGATGAGGACGTCGATGTCGGCGAAGTAGTAGTGGATCGCGCTCTTGGTGAGCGGGCCGGCGTCGGCGATGGCCCGGACGGTGCACCCGGCGAGCCCGTCGCGGGCGAGCACGACGCGGGCGGCTTCGACGATCTGTTCCTGCTTGGCCAGCTGGTTCGGCGAGAGCTGCTCGCTGCGGCCGGGGACTGCGCTCACGGTGATTCTCGTTACCTTCTTCCTGGACGCCGGACCCCAAACCCTAGGGCAGACGTCGTGTGGGTGGCTTTCGGGTGAAAAACCGGATTGGCCACCCCGCTCCGCGCAGCGGACAATGCCCGGCATGGTGATCTCAGGGGACAAGGGGCTCAGCCCGGCTGCGCGCAGCCAGCTGGAGAAGGAAATCGCGAACTTGCGCGCGCAGCGGGAAGCCCTCGCGCCGCAACCCGGCGAGCAGGAACGCACCGGGGACGCGGCGGACCAGGCGGACGTGATCGACCGGGCGGAGGCCGCGGCCCGCCTCGACCGCCAGATCGCCGACCTGGCGGCCAAGATGGAACACGGCGGCTACGGCAACAGCCAGCTCCCGGACGGCACGGTGGTCTCCCTGCGCTTCTCCGACGGAGACGAAGAGACGTTCCAGGTGGTGACGGTCCCGGGCGAGGACGCGGACGCGATCACCTCGGACAGCCCCCTGGGCTTGGCCCTGGTCGGCGCCAAAGCGGGCGACGAGATCACCTATCGAACCCCCCGCGGCGACGCCACGGCCACGGTGGTGAAGCTGACCCCGCCGAAGTAGGCAGGTCGCCGTCCGAGGGGTCCAGGCCCTTCGGACGGCCTCAGGCCTGCACCGGGTAGTGGAGGACGACGGCACCCCGGTGGCGTAGTTGGCCACATCGGCGGCGACCTGAAGGCCTTGAGGCGACTCCCGCGCGGCGGTCATCGCCGCGGCATCGGCGAAGTCGGCTTCGAAGATCGCGAAGTACGGAGACGGCCCCTGCGTCGTGGCCACGTCGAAGCTGTACCGCCATGCGAGCAGCCCGGGCATCCGAGCGACCAGCGGCAGGTGGTGGGTGACGTAGTACTCGCGGAAGTGCGCGGGATCGGCGGGCTCGGGATACAGGACCACCATCTTGTGCAAGAGAACCTCCATCCAGCGGCCACTCACTTCGACCCTCACCAGACGAGTCAGGCCCCGCCCGAGATGTCTCGGACGGGGCCTGATTTCACTGAGCCGCCTAGGGGAATCGAACCCCTGACCTATTCATTACGAGCGGAATTCGTCGCTTCTTGACCGCGGCCGCAGGGCTCTGACCTGCACATCCAGAGTCCCTAAGAGTCCGTGGACGTCCGTCGCTTGCCGCCCTGATTGACCCTCAGTCAGACACTCAGCAAACGGCAACGCGGCTGGCCAGCGGAGTCACACTCGTCCACGTGGGCAGCACATGCCACGGTCCGTACAACTCGTTGATCCAGCCACCAGCCCCACCGGACCAGCCCGGCACGGAAGGTGGGAACCAGTGACACCCAGGTGCAGATAGAGGCGGGCGGGTCACATGAACTGACTACTATAAGCAATTATTCAGATACTCCAAGTCGCCAGACGTCGCAACCGTCCCAGAGGGAAGATGGTTGCTCCGCATAGATCCATGCCAATCGGGAGCCATCGCTCAAGGTACAGTTTAGATTAATCGCAATGTGACCCAGATCACCAACTATCAGGCGACACTCATGTGTGATGCACCTCATAGTTATCATGATCGAAAGTGGGTTAGGCCACTATTGAAGTGTCGACTAACGCTAGACTCTTCAGTGTTTGACGGAGCTAAATATACCGTCTGACCTGCGCATATGTGAAGGTCCCCAACATCGTCATCCCTGAACCTCGAAAAAAATCTCAACCAGCGGGCCTTTTATCGAACCGCAATACGTGTCTACAGTGACTCATCCGTTATCGGTTGCCGTCCCCTGTCAACCGCAAGTCGTCAGGTTACGTGAGCCGCTTCCGGATGATGTTGTAACACCCGATCGAGCTAACGCGACGCTATGGACTGGCCGGGATACAAGGAGGACCCGCCCCAGGAAGCCCCCTGGAACGGGTCCGCCGCTCACCGCCTCAGCGCTTGCCGAGCCAAGTGAGCACCTTGTCGGTGATGTCGACAACGTCGACAATCAGCACGAACACGGGTATTGCGTGTGCAGGCCACTGGTTCCCCTCGGGGAGCCAGTGGCTCGCGGGCGGCCGAGGCTTTCTACGCAAGCGCGCTTCTCGCCGCGACCTGATCCACTCCTTCACTTTGTTGATCTCCAATCTCCTTCATGGCTCTGGCCTGCTCGCCGGCCCCAGGAAGGGAACGGATCAGACCAGCCTCAGAACGGAAGGAGTTGGGATCCCACTGTGAAGCCGTGGACCGTGGTGCCAACAAGCCCGGAATCGGGTCCTGTCAGATGGTGACGCTACGCACTTGCCGCAATGATCGGAAATTATCCGGGGCGTGACGTACGTTACAGTAACAGCGCCCAACCCTCCACGATGGGCGTGTTTTCGCAGGTCAGATGGCCGTTATCTGCCCGTTTCCTGGTCGAGTTAAAACACGGATCGTGAGGCTTGCATCACGTGATTTGCGCAGCCTTTAGGCCGTTTGAGCACCACCTCGCCTTGAGCGAAGTGCCCCTTCCTTAGACACGTTCCGTAATTCCCGAAATAACGGTGCGGAGCGAATGAGCGACTGCTAAGTAAGTTAGCATCGCCTCCGGGCTATAATCAGAAAAATCTCTCATCTTTAGCGTTAACAAAGATCCGCTTAGAGAAAACTTTCTTCCACTTGCCGGAAGTCAACGATGCACAGGCGGTTAGGCCGGCGGCCGCAGGACCCATCTCCAGGTGGGCAACGCCGAACCACCGCGCCAGCGGCATGCCCGCGGTAATTGGCAGAGCTCGAACATGCACGTCGGCAGCCACAGCACGTCGTACACCGCAACAGCGGGCCGAGTACGACAACAACTCCGTAAGTACGGCTGACTGAGGCCGTTAGCACTGCGACGGTCCGAAACCTGGGTCGACCAGCATCCGCGAAATCGTCTCACCCAGCAGCTTGGGTCATCGGGCCTTGATCAGGCCCATCCGGTCGGCCATGCCGCGGACTTCGCGGGCTACGCCTTCGCGCCGAGCACGAGCCAGCATTGCGGAGATGATCTCCCGCACGAACGGATTTATCCGGGTGCGGATGCCTAGGTCCTCGGATTTGACCAGCAGTGCCAGAACCTCCTCATCGGGACGCCGCATGCCATAGAGAGCGCGGGCGTGCTCGATCAGGAACGTCGTGCGGCGCGAGTCAATGGTCAGCTCGGCCGGGTCAACGGTCGCGGCCAGTCGCGTGGCCTCGGCGTGGTCGCCGCGTTCGAGGGCTGATGAGATGCGCCAGAGCACGACGTTGGCCGGGCTGAACAGCAGGAAGTTCCGGTTGCCGTACTCCACGTGCTCGGCCAGGCCAGCAGCTTCGTCGAGTGCCGCAGTGGCGCCGCCACCCAGGACAGATTCGGTGTAGCCGGTGTTGGCTCCAGAACGGCGTGCCGGCCTGCAGGAGATTCAGGATCGCAACAGACCGTTGAGGCGGACGAACAGGCTCTCCGCCTTGGCCAAGGTGGCTTGGCCGAGAGCTGGCGCCAGAGCTGTCTGTTCCCGGAGGAGCGTGGTCGCCGGCTTCAGATGACTGAATCTACCGCCGGCGACGCCTGTGTTCCGAAAGTACTGCTCAACCTGACGGACGATCCTCGGGTCCTTCGCGTTGATGTCGGCCAGGGAAATCGTCGTGCCGCCGAGCTCCCTGGCGTAAGCCCGGTTGACCAGGTCCAGGTAGAAGGCGGGATCGAAGATGTCCTCAATGTCAGCGTCACCCGTCTGGGTGAACTCGCTGATCTCCACCAAACCGCTCTTGGCGAGCTGGTTGTTGTCGCGTAACCGCTTGACCGCGCCAACGTCCTGGGTGCTGGAGTCGACCAGTACCGCCACGTCGACTTTGTTGGCGCCCAGCAGCGTGACGAACGTAGACAATTTCCCGGACCCGCCGATGGGGGTCTTGACCCAGCGCGGGTCTAGCCCAGTCCGGCCCAGATCAGTCAGCGCATCGGATAGGACGTCGAGGTAAATCAGGTCGCTGGGCCCTTCCAACAGCAGCGTGTGCTCACCGATGAACAGGCTTTGGGTCATGCCGATGCCCAACGCTGCATAGAGCGGGAAGGCAGTGTCCTCGTCTGCCTTGAAGATCTCGGAGGAGATCTTCGTACCGATCTCGTCGTAGTCGATGACGGTGCGCAGCCGGTGCAGCTGATCAGCAGACACCATGAAGGGCGAGTGGGTGGAGTAGAGGACCTGGTGCTTGGGCGCGAGCCGCTCGTCGATCAGCCGCAACAAGTCCTCCTGGGCCCGGCCGTGCAGCGATAGACCGGGCTCGTCGAGCAGTAGAACTAGCTGCTGTTTGGCGCTGTCCTCCAGGTCGGTGAAGTATGCCAAGAAAGAGAAGAACCAGACGAAGCCGCGTGAGCGCTCATCGAACGGCACCGATACCCCGTGACGATTGCTGAACACTCGGATCTGCAAGATCGGGCCCTGATCCAGGGGAGCTTTGGCGCCGACCTCCGGCGAGAGCACCTCCAGCTTCACCACGAGGTCCGTACTTTGTCGCCAGTACTTGAACACCTCGCGCGAGATGCTGGCATTGGCGTTTTCCTGCCTGCGAATCAACCGCTCATGGTTGTCCTGCGCAAGGAAGTCCTCCAGCTCGGAGCCAGCGATCCGCAGAAGGCTCACCAATGCCTGCTCACCCCGAGTCAGAACGCCCTGGTTCCGGCGTTGGATGAGGTCGGGGATGGACGCCTTGCCGGGCATCGAGTCGTAGTCGTCAAAGTAGACGAACTTCGGTAGAGCGGGGGCGATAAGACTATGCAACAGAGTCCAGCCTTCACCTCCCCCTCCATCGAGCTGGTTCAGCAACTCGGTCGACGCGCTGGACGGCTCCTCCAGCTTGCGTAGCGCCTTCGTCAGATCCTCGACCGAGTTGATCCCGATCGTACCCACGGTCTCCTTGACTGTGGGGTCAAGCTTGTCGAGTAGCAGCCAGAGCATCTTCTGCTCGTCGAAGTCGAAGTCCCAGTAAATCTCGCCGCTCCGGTACCCCCGTGTGACCGTGAACTGGCGACTCCTGAGCACGTCTAGGCCGTATTGACGCGCGACACGCTCAAACTCGGCGTCGTCGAGTTCAAAGGTCGCAGTCACGACCGGAACGAGTTCGTCCGCCGCCCACTGCCGACGCTTGCCAGTCTGCGTGGCCGGGAAGTCGATCTCCTCATCGAAGACCGCGGAAGACTCAACAGGGTTAAGTCGACAAAGCGCTTTTAGGGTCGCGGTCTTGCCAGACTCGTTCTTGCCCACCAGGCAGGTAACGTCATGCTCGACCGGGAACTCATCAGAGTTCTCAACCGAGCGGTAGTTGACGATGTGAGCGTTTACCAGTCGCACTCGCGTTCGTCCTTCCCTGGGGCACGTCTGCCCCAAAGTGAGCAGCACTGGGCTTAGCGTTATCGAGCAGCCTAACTCTCACTACCGACATTTCAGCGGACCAGCACATCAGGGATGTCGACCGGCGCTAACCCGGTCCGATTTGGCGAGTTGATCACCATCAACACCGCAAGGCACCTACTCAGTTTCGAGACGTCCAGCGGCGTTGCGCACGTCGTACCAGTGCCGGCAACTTGACACTGGCAGCGGCGCCGCTCCCTCCAAGGAGCGCCATCCACCCAGGGAGAGCACCTGCCACCGCAGCCAGAAGCACTATTAGCAGGCTGACAATTAAGAGCCAGCAGGTTACGTGTGATAGCAACTGACTTGTCCGACGAACTCGATCGTCGTCAGCAAGAATGAAGCGGACGAGCTGAACCAGCTCCGAGCGACGTCCGCCAGGTAGTGAAGGCATGATGAAAGGCCCCTCTTGGGAGCCTGCACCGTGCCCAATCGGCTAGCAGGATCTTTGGCTGCAACAGCTCGGGCGATTCATTCAGTTGAGGTCAGTTTACAGGACGCCGATACATAGCCGGCAGCAAGACACGCTGACCCGCATCGAGGGCCCTCATGACCTCCACGGTCGCAAGCAGCTCGGTCCCACAGCGACACAGAAGGTAGAAGGTCGGCACTACTTCGATGTCGCGCTCTTCGATCAACACTGTCTCCCGACGATGTTGCTCGCCAAGCAAGGTAAGGCCGAAAATGGTGAAATATTCACTATCTTCGGCGTCATCCCCAGCGGCGTACTCTTGGATCCAACGATCGCGGTAGCCTCGCGGATCCGGATTCCCACTGAGCTCCAGAATTGTCCGCCAATGCTTGGCAAACTCGTAATGCTCCCCGCTGAAACGTTGCTCTTTCTTTCCATTCCTTCCCAAGGGAAGACCAGAGACACTCGGTATCAGAAGCGGACCTTGCGAGGTTGGGTAGACCCGAGCCAAGATGTGTCCCCGCTTCTCGCAACGCGCTTCGAGCAGAACTCGACCACGGAACGTCCGATGCTTCTTGGGATCAAGACCTCGCTCAAGCACCTCCAGCACTGCGCGCTTGCATGAAAGTTGCCCTTCAACAAAAGACGGAATATCGGGCAAGATCAATCGCCGTCGCTCAATCGAACGCATGTCTCGATCAATCTCGGCTCTCAGCGTCCTACGCCAATCATTGACGTCTTGCTCGTCAATCTTCCTCGAACGCTCAGACGCCCTGTCACTTAGTCGCAACTTCGATACCACCCTTTGGATCACCTGAAGGCTTTGAGTTACGGCGTGTCGCACTCCTTCAGCGTGTCGTGCTCTCCTGGAAAGCCATGCACTTGAAGCCACCGCCTCACTACGAAGTCTTGATCAACCCCATCCGGTCGGCCATGCCGCGGACCTCGCGAGCGACACCCTCGCGCCGCGCGCGTGCAAGCATCGTGGAGATGATTTCGCGGACGAAGGGGTTCGTGCGAGTTCGGATGCGACCCAGCTTCTCGGCTTTGATCAGCAACGCCAGTACTTCCTCATCGGGACGGCGGACGCCGTAGAGCGCCCGAGCGTGCTCGATCAGGAACGTCGTGCGGCGGGAATCGATTGTCAACTCGGCCGGGTCAACGGTCGCGGCCAGTCTGGCGGCTTCGGCGTGGTCGCCGCGTTCGAGGGCTGATGAGATGCGCCAGAGCACGACGTTGGCCGGGCTGAACAGCAGGAAGTTCCGGTTGCCGTACTCAACGTGCTCGGCCAGGCCGGCGGCCTCGTCGAGCGCCGCGGTTGCGTCGCCGCCCAGGACGGATTCGGTGTAGCCGGTGGTGAGGGTGAGCGCGCCGCGGACGTCGTAGGCGTCGGCTGGCACGTAGTCCAGGGCGCGTTCGGCGAGCTTGGATGCTCGCTTGTGTGCGCCGAGGCCGGACAGGGCCTGGGTGCGCGCGAACTCGGCGAGGGCGATCCAGCCGGGTTCGCCGAGCCGCTGCGCTGCCTCGTGGCCGCGGTCAGCGGCGATCCAGGCCAGCTCGAACGCGCCGAGCCCCTTCGTGAGCAGGGCCGTGGTGTGGGTGGCGGTGACGAGCGAGCGGAGCGC
Source organism: Amycolatopsis sp. NPDC003861 (assembly GCF_053605405.1). NCBI lineage: Bacteria > Bacillati > Actinomycetota > Actinomycetes > Pseudonocardiales > Pseudonocardiaceae > Amycolatopsis > Amycolatopsis sp. NPDC003861. Next base: position 28,440 of record NZ_JBSGJD010000040.1, on the reverse strand, counting down.
GTCCGGCTTGTCGACGTGGGTGTGCAGGGCCAGCAGCAGCTCGGGGAGCCGGGCGCCGACCTCGGCGTCCTGGTTCGCCTGCCGCAGGGCTGCGACCAGCTGAGTCTCGGACAGCAGCTGCGCAAGGTCGCCGATCGGCGGCTCGGTGCCGTCGAGGTCGGTGCTCAACAGGGCGTCACGGATAGCCGGGATGGCAGAGTCGGCTTGCGGGTCGCGGATCTCCAGCCCGTCGCCGGTGATGTCGGAGAGGCTGACGCGGAGGGCGCCGGCGATTGCGACCAAGGTTGAGCGCTTGTCGATCGCCGTGCGTTCGTTCTCGATCTTGGACAGGTAGCCCTTCGACAGGCCGGACAGGCCGGCAAGCTGTTCGAGGGACAGGCCACGCCAACGGCGAAGCCGACGGATCGTGATGCCGATCGAGTCCATGCGCCTCAGGGTACAGACCCGGGTTTCCCAGCAGGAAACTTTTGTGACCTGCACCTTTGTACGGTCACTAACTATGCGTGATCGACGACGTACGCGGCAGAGCACCGAGGGCGCCGACCAGCTCGGCGGCCCGGCACGCGTCGAGGTCCAGGTACGGGACGACGGCCGGATCGCGCTGACCAGCTCGACGGCTTCGGGCGAGCCGATCCTGTTCAGCGCCGAGTCGGCCGCGCAGCTTCGGAACCAGCTGGGTGACGCGTTGACCGTCTCGCTGCGCGACGCTCGCACAGCCCGGGGGTGCAAAGCGCCATGACCGCGGAGCGCTTCGACGACCGGCCGACGTTCCGGTGCGGTACGTCGCTGTTCAACTCGGGTGGTCAGCGACTCAACGAGATCGACCTCGACACCTACCAGCATCCGCAGAAGCACGCGGACATGACCGATGCCGACTGGGAGCAGGCCGCCGCCGCAGTCCGGGCGTTCGACGTCGAGCAGGGGCTTCGATGACCGCGTTGGACGACGGGCCGATGACCAGCACCGATTTACACCAGGATTTCTGGGAGTGGCATGAGTTCACCGGCGGTGACGGGTGGGCTCACCTGTATCGGCACTCGGAGATGGCCAACCCGCGGCTCGTCATGCTGCTGCCCTGGTGTCTGACCGACGTCCGCTTCCCGCTGGAACACGACCGGCCCAGCATCAGCCCCCGACGGGTCATCCCGAAGCCTGGCCGGATGTGCCCGGTCTGCGCGGCCCAGAACGAGCACCGGCGGATCGGGGTGCCGCGTGCACGCTCGTGACCGCGAACTGCTCGCCGCGCTCTCGAAGGTCAACTCCAACATCGGAAGCGTCACGGTCGAGCTGCTGACCCTCCAGCTGGACGACGCAGCCTATGCCGCCGGCCTGCGCACCCTCGGCCGTCAACTCGTCCACATCGGCGTCGCCCTCACCCACCGCGCCGGCGAACTCGACGGCACCGAACTTGACCTCTTGTCCCTGCTCACCGCCCTTGATGCTGAACCGCACGACCGAACGGAGCTTCCTGAACCGTGACCGAAGCTGCACTCCGACCAGCCGTCATCGCCCTGGCAGGCGGACTACGCGAAGCCCGAAACGCACGCGGGTTTGGCTTGCGCAGGCTCGCCGACATGGTCGACCTTCACCCCTCCGCCCTATCGAGTTTCGAACTCGGCCAACGCGTGCCAGAGGACACGATCGTGGCTCACATCCTCGGTGTCTTGGGCTCACCGCAAAACGTGCGCGAACACCTCATCGACCTCGCCCGCCGTTCCCACGACCGCGACTTGGTCGACCGCGGTGGACACGCCCAGCAGTACCTGCGCACCGCCTTCGAACAGCGAGCCATCCGCGTAACCGAGTGGTCGCCGTCGCTTATCCCCGAGGCACTGCAAACCGCCGAGTACGCCCGCGCTCTGCGGGACACCGGCCTGCTCGCTTCGGAGGCAGCCAAGGCGGGCTGTCTCCTCCGCACCGCACGTCAGCTCACTCTGTCCGGTAAATCGGGGCCGCTGTACATGTTCCTGATCGGTGAGGCCGCCACACGCCCCGACGCCTGCCCGCCTGATGTCCTTCACGACCAGCTCGACCAACTGCGCACCTGGGCCACAAGGCCGCGGGTCGCCGTGCGCCTCGTCCCCACCGCCGACTGCCCGCCCGGCCTGATCGAACCGTTCACCCTCTACGAACGTCGCGCCGGCGCCCTCGCCGTCGCACTGCGCCACCACCAGGGCAGCGGCGTGTATTCCACCCATCAAGCCGCCTTGACGACCTACAAAAAGGTCGCCCAAGCACTACAGCACCGCGTCACAGAGAACGCGTGGCCCTAAGTCCCCGGCCGGCGCGCCTGCTTCCCCCCGAGCGGCGCGCCGGCCGGGCCTCAAGACCCGATTCGCCAAGCACACGCTCTTGCCGAAGCTCTAGCCTGGCCGAGGCACCCCGATAGAGGAGTCTGATGACATCGACGAAGGCTTTCACGACGGAGCGGACACAAGCTGTCTTCGAGGCAGCGTGCGCCTTCGCCGGGCTGGACCCGACCGACGCGCAACGAGTCCGCTTCGGGGAGAACGCCATCTACCGCCTGGCCGACGGCTCCGCCGTAGTGCGCGTCGGCCGCTCCATCCCGGCCGCCACGAAGGAAGTGCTCGTCGCCGGGTGGCTCGCCGAGAACCGATTTCCCGCCGCGACGGTGTTCGAAGGCAACGAACAGCCCTTCGTCGAGGACGGTCTACCCGTCACCTTCTGGAACTGCCTGGAAGAGGACGACACGCCGATCACCCCGGCGGAGTTCGGGAAACTGCTGCACAACCTGCACGCTCTTCCCCATCCGAAGGACTTCCGCTTGCCGGCCTTCTCCCCGATGCCGAAGGTCGAGCCGCGTCTTCAAGCCCTGAAGGGGAAGCTCCCCGAGACAGACCTCGACTTCCTGCGCGACCGGTACGAGGAACTCTCCGAGAAGTTCCAAGACCTTGAGTTCCCCCTGCCCGCCGGCCCCGTGCACGGCGACGCGCACCCCGGGAACGTCATGCGCGCCCCGGACGGAACGCTCAACCTGATCGACTTCGAGGATTTCGCCTACGGACCTCGCGAGTGGGACGCGGCCGTGCTCTCCGTCCGTCACCAGGCGTTCGGCTGGGCGTCCGAAGCCGAGTACGACTCGTACACCGCGGCCTACGGCTTCGATCCGGTCGACTGGCCGGGCTTCCCCGTGCTGAGGGCAATACGAGAGCTGAACATGACCATGTGGCTCTCGCAAACTGTCGACGAGTCCACCGAGGTCAAAGCCGAGGTCGAGAAGCGGATCAGCGACCTACGCGACGACCAGGCGCCCCGACACTGGAAGGTTTTCTGACGGCAGGTGCAGGTTGGCGAAGTCGAGGAACTCCTTGACCAACGGGTCGCCGGTATGCACGCCCAGTCGTCCGCGGAAGTCGTCGAGATACGAGATCACCCGGAACGACTTCAGCTTCGCCGCGGTCTCGACGACCGACCTGGCCACGTCCAACGCCTCTTCGAGGTTCCCGCCTTGCAGGTGCGACGTGGCCAGCACGGTCCGGCAGAACGAGAGGCTGCGGACGTAGGTCGACTCCGAGGCCGCGATCGACGCGGCCGCGTGGTGGTTCGCCAGCTCGGCGTTCCCGATGTCACGGAAGCAGTGCGCGAACTCGGCGTGTAGCTCCGCTTCGTCGAAGTAGTGAATCCACTCGGGGTCGTTCTCCCGGATGCCCTGGCAATGCCACCGTTCAGCCGTGAGCAGTGCGGCCGTGACGTCCTCCGCCCTACCGAGCGAGGCAAGCGCCCTGGCTTCCATAGCGTGGAACAGCGCCATCGTGGTCGGGGTGGCGTAGCCGTTCGCGCCTTTGTACGCAGCTCGCGCCAGGTCGACCGCCCGCTGGAAGTGCCCGAGGAAGTTCGCCTGGTGCGACATGCCCGCGAGGATTCGGCCGCACAGCGCCTTGTCGCCGGCCGCCTTCGCCAGGCGGAACGCCTGCGTCAAGTACCGCTGCGCGAGGCCGTGCGCACCCGTGTCGTAGGCCGTCCAGCCGGCGAGCCGCGTCAAGGCGGCGACCTCCCGGAAGTACTCGCGGCCGATCGGGTCCTGCGGGGACACGTGCCTGATGTTCGGCAAGATCTCCTGGTCGAGGAACGAGGCGACGAGCGACTTCGGCCGGCCACCGCCGTACTTGTAGTCGAAGCTGCTGAACATCGCGGTTGCCTCGCGAACCGCCTCGACGTCGACGATGGTGATCGAGCGCGGTTCGGTCGGCGGCCGCGATCCTTCGGTGTCCGAGTCGGTCAGCCACCGGATGACCAGGCCGCTCCATGCCTCCGGCACGACGGACAGCGGGCCGACCCGCTTCGGCGTCCACAACTCGAGTTCGGTGATCGCGCCCAGCGCGACCAGGCTGTGTGCGATCTCCTCCGGGTACTCCAAACCGACGTCATCCGAGGTCGTCTCGGACGCCGCGGCGAAGCCGATCTCTGCGAGGCTGACAGGCCGGCCGAGCAATTCGCCGAGGACGCCAGCGATCAGCTGACAGGTGCGCGGGTGCGGCTTCGTGCCGTCGAGCCAGCGCTTGACCGACACGTGGTCCGCGCTGACCAGCTCGCCGCCGTCTCTCTGGCTGCGTTCGCGCACCCGGCGGGCGAAGCCCTTGTTCGTCGCCCCCGCCTGTCGCATAACCGCAGCTAGAAGTGCGTTCGGCTGCTTCCCCTTGTCGACCACCGGTACCTCCGAAGGTCATTAAAGCACCCCCCGTGCACCCCCCACGTGCAAAAACGCACCCCCACGTGCACACTGCTGCACCCCCGCCCCCGCGCGGTTTCCTGAATTCATCAGCGACAACGCCGGATCGAAAATCCTGATCCGGACCGGCCTCCAGGCCCGTCGCAGAATGAAGGGAGACCGTAATGGCGAAGAACAACTTCCCGGTTATGAACAGCGGGAGCAGCTTGGTCCGCAAGGTGATCGGCCTGGTCACCGGGCTCGCAACGGTCGTGCTGATCGTCGCGCTGGTCGTCAAGTACCCGGCCGACTCGGCGAACTGGGTAAGCGGAGCCGCCCACGGCGTCGGAGTGGTGATCGACGGCGTCGTGCAGTTCCTCCGCGCCCTGTTCGGCTAATTCTCCCCCAGCTTCCGCTCGATCTCGCCGAGACGCTTCCTGATCTCGGCAATGGCCTGCCAGACCCGCTCGTCCCCTGAGGCCTCAGGACGAGTCACGGAGTCACCTTCGGCCGGCTGGGTACGGACGAACGAGCCCTTGCCGTGCCGGATCACGACCAGGCCCTCTTCCCTGAGGTGGGCAACGGCGCTCTTGGCCGTGTTCACCGCCACCCCCCAGGAATCGGCCAGTTCCTGGTAGGTCGGCAACTGCGCCCCGGGGGCGTACTCCCCCGACAGGATCGCGGCCCGAAGACCGCCGGCTACTTGCAAGAACGGCGCACGCGGGTCGTCCGGGTTCAGGGATGCCATACCACCAGCGTAGGCCAAGTCAGTTGGCTAAGTCAGTTCTCCCATGTCAGTTGACAGAGTTAATAGACAGGACTTACTTTGGATCTCGGTCGACACCGGCCGCTCCCGAGCGGGAGACCTACAAGTCGTTGGAGTTCACACCAATGGATGACCTCATCCCCTTGCCCAGCTACGCCCCGGACGGCCTGGCCGAATCGGACATCGACGCGATGATCGCCGAATACTTCGTGACGGCTCACGACCAGGAAACGGTGAGTAGCAGCCTGGCGCCGAGCACGGACCGGGTCGCGACGCATCGACACATCCGGCGCATCACCCGCCAGACCGTCAACTCGGCTCTCCGGGGCCGGTCGGACAGCCCCGGCGCGGCCGCTTGAAGCCGCCTCGGCCCGGCGCACGGAACCGCCAAGAACCACCCGCCGGACCGGGCTTCTCCCAACCACTTCCAAGCCAGTCAGGAGAACACCCATGGTAGGGCTCGACACGCCCACGAACACCCGAAGCGCGTACCCGCCTTCGGTCACCGACCTGCTGCCCCGTGTCCGCGAGTTCGCCGCGGACCTGGGCGAGTGCCCCTCCCGGAACCGGATCATGACCGAGTTCAAGGTGGGTGCGCCGAAAGCCCGCGCCATCCTCGCCACGCTGAACGAGGAGGCCGACACCAAGCCCCTGCGGAAGCTGCACGCGGTGACGGAACCCACCGAGGTCAAGGAACCGGATCCGTCATCCGAGACCTCGGACGAACCAGCCTCGGATGACGCAGAGCCGCAGGTCAACGTCACCGCAGACCCGGGCGCGACGCCGGAGAAGGTGCGGCGGATCAAGTTGTGGCCAGTGCTCCTCCTGGCCCTGCCGGCGTTCGTCGCCGTCTGGAGCGGCTGGGTCGGTCTCGGCAGGCTGACCGGGTTCGGCCCTATCCAGCTCCTGCCGGGGATCTGGGACCACCTGACGATCAACTCGGCGATCACGCTCCCGATCGGGGTCGAGACCTACGCGGCGTTCGCCCTGCGGGTCTGGCTGTCCCCGGCGACCCGAACTCACCGAGTCCGCAGCTTCGCGAAGTGGTCGGCCCTGGGTTCGCTCGTCCTCGGGATGGTCGGCCAGGTCGCTTACCACCTGATGTCCGCCGCGGACGTCGAACGCGCTCCCTGGCCGGTGACCACGCTCGTCTCCTGCCTGCCGGTGGTCGTCCTCGGCTGCGGCGCTGCCCTCGCACACCTCGTACGCGACACCACCGACCAGGAGGTGAACGACTGATGAGCACCACCAACGAACCGGACGGCGGCCGCGTGATCGCGTTCCCCGGCACGGCTTCCGGGGAGGCCGACCCGTTCGTCATCGACGCCGAGCCCGGCGACGAGGCCACGGAGCAGTCGCCGGCGGTCCCGGTCGACCGTCCGGTCACGGACGGCTCGTCCTGGCTGGACCGCCTCCGCTCGCAGAACCGCCAGGCGATCATCCCCGGCTACCTCAAGTCGACGGCCGACGCGAAGGACGCCGCGAAGTGGGTTGGGAAGCACTACGCGCACAAGGCCGGCTACCACGCGGCGCGGTCACCGCTCTACGCGCTTCGGCTCGCGGTGCGTTCTCCTCGGGGTCTTTTCCTCCTGCTGGCAGCGACCGGCCGGTACGTGACCGACGCCGAAGGACGCCCGGCCCGTTCGGAGACAGCCACGGCGGATAAGGCCGACCTGTACCTGAAGCTATCGCAGCAGCGTGACCGGCGAGTCGTGCTCCGGCTGATTCAGCTCGGTCTCGTGTCGACGGCCGGCCTGGTTCTGGTGTTCACGCTGCCCAACGTTCTGCCGGAGTGGGTGATCTGGGCTTGCGGTGCCATCGCGGTTGGACTGCTCGGAAAGCTCGGGTCCACCCGGGACAACCCGGTGGTGTCGTCTCGCGCCGTCCTGTCCACGCAGGTCCAGAAGCTCACGAGTGACAACGTCGTTCAGGCGCTGTCGGTGCTCGGCATCGCGGGCATCAACCAGGCCCTCACCAAGAACCCGAACGCAATCGGGTTCACAGCGCCGATCACTCGCGACGGCCCCGGCTGGCGCGCCGACGTCGACCTTCCGCCGGGCGTCACGGTGTCCGAAGTGGTCGAGCGGCGCGCGAAGCTCGCGTCCGGCCTCGGCCGGCCCCTCGGCTGCGTCTGGCCGGAGGGCAACGCCGAGGTTCACCCCGGGCGGATGGTCCTGTGGGTCGGCGATCAGGACCTGTCCAAGTCGCGACAGGCAACTTGGCCGCTGCGGAAGCCCGGCACCGTGGACCTGTTCAAACCGCAACCGTTCGGCACCGACCAGCGCGGCCGGTGGGTCGACATCACGCTGATGTTCATCTCGATGGTCATCGGCGCGATCCCGCGGATGGGCAAGACGTTCACGCTGCGAGAGCTGCTGCTGATCGCCGCGCTGGACCCCAGGGCCGAGCTGCACTCGTTCGACCTCAAGGGAACCGGCGACCTCTCACCGCTGGCGCCGGTGTCGCACCGGTACCGCGCCGGCGACGAGCCGGAAGACATCGCGTACGCCGTCGCCGATCTGCGGGCGCTCGCCGACGAGCTGCGGCGGCGCGCGAAGGTGATCCGGGAACTGCCGAAGGACCTGTGCCCGGAGAACAAGGTCACGCCGGAACTGGCCGACAAGAAGTCCCTCGGCCTGCACCCGATCGTGATCGGCGTCGACGAGTGCCAGAAGTGGTTCGAGCACCCGGAGTACGGCGCGGAGATCGAGGAGGTCTGCACCGACCTCGTGAAGCGCGGCCCGGCACTGGGCATCGTGATCATCCTGGCGACGCAGCGGCCGGACGCGAAGAGCATCCCGACCGCGATCAGCGACAACGCGGTGATGCGGTTCTGCCTCAAGGTCACCGGCCAGCAGGCCAACGACATGGTTCTCGGGACCTCGTCGTACCGGAACGGCATCCGGGCCACCACGCTGTCCTTTCGGGACAAGGGCATCGGTTACCTGGCCGGCGAGGGCGACGAGCCGCGCATCACCCGCGGCGTGTACATCGACGGCCCGGACGCCGAGAGGATCGCCGCTCGCGCACGAACGGCACGGCTGGCGGCCGGACGGCTGACCGGCTACGCCGCCGGCCTCGACCTCACGCCCGAGGAGGACGAGGACACGAGCACCTTGCTCGCCGACGTGCTGACCGCGATCGGCGACGCCGAGAAGGCGTGGTCGGAACGCATCGTCGACCGGCTCGCCGAGCTGCGGCCGGCGGTCTACGGCCCGTGGGCCGAACTGCCCACCGGGGCGGCGAAGGCAACCCAGCTCTCCACCGCGCTGAAGCCGCTCGGGATCACCACCAAGCAGGTGTGGGGCAACGACGTCGACACCGGCAGGGGCGCCAACCGGATGGGCGTCAAGCGCGAGTGGATCGCCGACGCACTGACCGAGCGTGACCGGAACCGCAAGAGCGGCTAGCTCCCGCAGGGCTCTAGGTCTAGAGCCTCGTCCCTCTAGACCTAGAGCCCTCCCTAGACCACCACAACAGCGCTGATCAGCGCCCTAGCACCTAGAGGCGCGGGCCGAATGCGGCCAAAAAACAGCCCCGGAGGCTCCGTTGAACCCCCTCAGCAACCCGACCGTCCTGCTCCTGCTCGTTCTCACAATCATCACTCTCGGCTACTCATGGTCGTGCGCGGTCTACCCCTACAAGCCGTGCCGCTCCTGCCGGGGCTTCGGCAATTTCCGCTCGCCACTGCTCCGCGCGATCCGGCTCTGCCGCCGGTGCGACGGCACCGGTCGCACGCTCCGCGCCGGCCGCCGCGCCTACAACTCCTGCCTCCGCGCCCGCCGGTCGTACCGCGATCTCCGTGACCGCGACCGCCGCGACAACAGCCGCTGACGCGCAGCTCAACCGAAAGGCCACCCCATGAAGACCACATTGCTCGACCCCGAGCGTCAGTTCCTGGGCTGCGTGATGCAGGTCCGGCTGACAGGGGCCCGTCGACTGCTCGCCGGCATGCGCGCCGACGACTTCGGCTCTCCGATCGCCGCCCGCGTCCTCCAGCTGGTCATCGAGCTGACCGGCGCGGGCCAAACGCCGACCCCGATGGCCGTCATGGACCACGCCCGCGAGCGGACAGCGACCGAACCGCGATCCGGCGGCGCGCACCGCCTGCACAGCCTCGGCCTCTGGATCGTCGAGACCTACACCGACGGCCCGATCCTGCCGCCGCCGTACTACGGCGCCTGGCTCAAGGCCGTCGTGCTGAAGAACGCCTACCGCCGCGCCGTCCGGGAGCACGCGGCCCGCCTGGTGCAGGCCGTCGAAGACGACTCGCCGACGGACGTCGTCCGCCACCAGCTCGACGACACGGAACGACTCGACGACCTGTGGCGGCGCTACCGCGAGGCCGGAGGCGACGACGAACCGACCGCCCGCCTGGAGGTGGCCGCCTGATGTCCGGATTCGACGACACCCTGTCCGTGATCGACTTCATGATCTCCGACGAGCAGGCACCCAGCTGCCAGCAGTGCGGCCGGCCGCGCGGTGACTCACCGTCCGGCGACTTCTGCTCGGAGAACTGCCAGCACGTATGGCGCGGCCGCCACATCGCGGCCCAGCCGGCCGAGGACGGCGGCACCCAGCCGAGCGAGCTGCCCGAGGTCGCGCCGGCCAAGCCGCTCACGTGGCTCGGCCCGACACCGGCCGGCACCTTCGCGAAGCCGGGTCACGAAGTCCTCGACGCGGTCGTGACGTTCGTGGCGCGCTTCTCCGCCTTCGCCAACGAGCACGCCGCGCCGACGCTCGCGCTCTGGTACGCCCACACCCACGTCGCCGAGCGGCTGTATGTCACGCCGCGCCTGATCCTCGACTCGGCCGAGCCGGGGAGCGGCAAGACGCGCGTGCTGGAGGTCGCGCAGTACCTCGTGGCCAAGCCGGAGATGACCATCAGCATCACGCCGGCCGCGATCTTCCGCATGCTCGCCGACGGGCCGATGACCCTGTTGTTCGACGAGATCGACGCGGTCTTCAACCCCAAGACCGGCGGGAATAACGAGGACCTGCGCGCCCTGCTCAACGCCGGCTACAAGCGCTCGGCGACGGTGACGCGGTGCGTCGGCGACGCCAAGAGCATGAATGTCACGCGCTTCCCGGTCTACGCGCCGGTCGCGCTCGCCGGGATAGCCGGCGGAATGCCCGACACGATCACCACCCGGGCGATCACCGTGCACATGCGCAAGCGCCGGTTCGACGAAGTAGTCGAGGAGTTCATCGAAGAGGACGTCGAACGCGAGTCGGCGCCGGTGCGCGCCGAGCTGGCGGAGTGGGTCGGGCGCGTCGGCGACGAGGTGAGCCGCACACGGCCGGAACGCCCGGACGGTGTCCGGGACCGTGCTGCGGAGATCTGGCGGCCGCTTCTGGCGATCGCGGATGCTGCCGGCGGGCACTGGCCGGAAACCGCGCGTCGGGCTTGCCGTCACTTCGTGCTCGAAGCGACCGCGCAACCGGCTTCGATCGGCGTGCGGCTGCTGGCGGACGTCCGGCAGATATTCGCCGCGGAGAACACCGACCGCATGGTCACCGCCGAGCTGATCCGCGAGCTGCACGCGATCGAAGACGGCCCGTGGACCGACATCCAGGGCAAGCCGCTCGACAGCCGCCGTCTCGCGAAGGAACTCGACCGGTACCTGGTCCGACCGAAGGACCTCAAGGTCAGTGGCAAGACGCTCAAGGGCTACCGCATCGACGGCGACGGCGGCTTGGCCGACGCCTGGAGCCGCTACCTCCCGCCGCTCGAAGCGGGCGCGACCTCCGCGACCAGCGCAACCCCGCAGGTCACCGCCACATTCCGGGCCGCGGAGGCGCCGGGTTCGACCGCGACCTCCGCAACCGAGGTCGCGGACGGTCGCGGCACTCGACAGCCGCTCGCACCCGTCCCGACCAGGCCGGTCGCGGAGGTCGCGGATGTCGCGCCTACCAAGCCCGACCACGACACCGAGGGGGACCGATGAACGCCGTACCCATGCCGGTCGCTGTGCCCGAACGGCACCTCTACCGGATCACCGAAGCCATGCGCCTGCTCTCGATGAGCCGCTCGGTCATCTACGAACAGCTCCGCTCGGGACGCCTGCGCTCGGTCAAGCAGGGACGCGCCCGGCTCGTGCCAGCCGTCGCCATCCAGCAGTACGTCGAGTTGCTCATGAAGGAAGCGGAGGTCAGCTATGGCGAGTCGGCGTAGCCGCGGGGACGGCGGGCTCTACTGGTCGGAGAGTCGTCAGCGCTGGATCGCCGAGCTGACGACCGGCTACCGGCCGAACGGGAAGCGGATCGTCCGAAAGGCGAGCGGCAAGACCAAGACCGAAGCCAAGGACAAGCTCAAAGAGCTGATTCGTGACCTCGAAGAGGGCGCGGCCAACGCGTCGACCGGCTACACGGTCGAGCAGGCGGTGAACGACTGGCTGGTGAGCTACGAACGCGGCGAGCGGGACCCCAACACAGTGAAGGCCGTCCGGTCCCTGGTCAACAACCACATCGTTCCCGCGATCGGTGCTCGGCCGCTGGTGAAGCTCGAAGTTGACGACGTCGAGGACTGGCTCGCCGAGAAGGCTGAGGTCCTAGTGACTTCGACCTTGCGCAACCTGCGCTCGATCCTCCGCCGGGCGATCAACCGCGCTCAGGTGCGCAAGCGGGTTCGGTACAACGTGGTGCTGCTGTGCGACGAGCTACCAGCCGGCAAGGGAGCCGGGCGGCCATCGAAAGCACTGACGCTCGCGCAGGCCGAAGCGGTGCTCGCGGCGGCGGAGTCGTCGCCGATGCGCGCCTACATCGTGGTATCCCTGCTGACCGGCGCACGGACAGAGGAGATGCGCCCGCTCACCTGGGACCACGTGGACCTCGTGGGCAAGCCGAACGCAACGCCGGCGATCCCGCCGAACGTCAAGGTGTGGCGTTCAGTCCGTGCCCGCGGCGAGACGAAGACGCGAAAGTCGCGGCGCACGCTGGCGCTGCCTGAACGGGCCATCAAGGCGCTAGAGGCGCACCGAGTGGCCCAGCAGGCGATAAAGACGGTCGCGGGCGACGACTGGCGCGAACAGGGACTCGTGTTCGCAACCAACGTCGGCACCGAACGGGACGTCAACAACGTTCGACGGGACTTCCGTCGGGTGATCAAAGCAGCCGGGCTCAACCCGACCCAGTGGACGCCCCGTGAGCTGCGGCACAGCTTCGTCTCGATCCTCTCGGACGGGGGAATGCCGATCGAGGAGATCTCGCGGCTGGTCGGGCACAGCAGCACCGCCGTGACAGAGCTGGTCTATCGGAAGCAGATCCGGCCGGTGGTCGAGTCCGGCTCGACCGCGATGGACCAGCTTTTCCCTGCAGCGCGTGAGCCTGCAGGGTCTGCCGACCAGACGTCTTAGCGCCCATCCAGCATACGAGTCGGTCCCCACCTGAGCTGTCAGGTGGGGCTGACCTCATTGTGCGGCTCAAGCACGAAACAAATCTTCCCGAGTCCCGACAGACGTCGCTTCGCCGATCCTCGAAAACTCACCGGACTCGCCGTCGCCAAAAAGCACTGGCATGCTGTGGCGCGCGCAGAGCGGGCACGCCCCACGGAACATCCAGTAGCTGGCTACCCCTGGTGTGCGATGGCGACCTGGTCCGCCTACCCGACGGCACAGCCCTCGCGCTCGACACACGATCGACCTCACTGGGCATCGCAGCCGCGCCAGCCTCCGCTGTCAGCGGAGGGCTGGCGCTCCTACGACTGCGATACAAAGCTTTATCAACCCGAGGCAAGCATCCCTAGCATCTGATGACCCGCGTTCAACGTCCCGCATGCCGATGACGTCTTGACCGGACCCGAGACCGCAGAGCGTCGGTCCAACGACCTCGTGGTGCCACTGATCATGGGCCACCAAAAAGATTCGGGCCCGCCGCCCTGACTCTGGCAGGAGGAGAGCAGCGGGCCCAGTGACAAGACTGACGGAATCCGTCGTCTGGTCTCTACATCGTTGAACGCATCGCTGCCGTGCAAGTTCTGTGACTCAGCTCACAAGTTCTCGGCTTTGCCAGCACCCTCTGTCATCCGCCACTCAGACAGCGCCCTAGCCAGACGTTTTCTGGCATGGCGAGCTTGATCAGCCCGAGGCAAGCATCCCTAGCATCTGATGACCCGCGTTCAACGTCCCGCATGCCGATGACGTCTTGACCGGACCCGAGACCGCAGAGCGTCGGTCC
>NZ_JBSGJD010000040.1:0-14731 GCF_053605405.1 Amycolatopsis sp. NPDC003861 | reverse complement strand
TGTGACTCAGCTCACAAGTTCTCGGCTTTGCCAGCACCCTCTGTCATCCGCCACTCAGACAGCGCCCTAGCCAGACGTTTTCTGGCATGGCGAGCATGCGAACGAACCGTGGACTCGTTCATCTCCAGCGTCTCGGCGATCTGCTGCACGCTGAGGTCATCCAGCAAAAAAGCCATGATCATTCTCTGCTGAGGCGGGAGTCCCCGAAGAGCGTCAAGCACGAATGCCCTCCCGCTAAGAGCTAGATCTTCAGCAGAAGGCGCCGGCTCTGGTTCGAGAACATCGTCGAGATGGTAGACAACATCCCGGCGACGTGCCCGGCTGCGCCAATAGTCCACAGTGCGATTACGGAACACGCGATAGGCAAACGCAACAGGCGAATGCAGAACGCTATCCCACCTTTGATAAGTAGCTAGCATTGTCTCTTGCGCGATTTCGACAGCATCTTCGCTCGAAAGACCAAGCCGAGCCCCGTACTGAACGAGGCGAGGGTAGAACTCGGTGAAGAACGCGTCAAATTCTTCGTGTTCGCCTTCTTTTCCGCCGCCACCTCGGTCGAGCGCTTTACGGGAGCGCTCGACCGAGGAGTCCTGACCTGACATCAGTTGTCCGGCGGCCGGTCTTCGGGACGCCCGTCTTCACTTCCGGACCACAGGATGTCCCCCAGCTTGCGGCCAAGCCAGGGGCGCAACCGTTTCCAAGCCCGCCGCCTGAGTTCACCGCTGACGAGCATCAGCAAAGCCGTGAACGCAATCACGTCCAGCGCCACGTGCACATAATCGGGAATTTCTCGCAACGCGGGCACGACTCGTGTGCCAAGCGAAATTCCGAGTGCGCCCAATGCCGCAACGACACGAACAGAAAGGCGACAGTTGTCGCGCGGGGGCTCTGCCGAGTTAACGGCAGCACCTCCCGAAGAGCGGGGCCCGCTCATCGGATTCTCCTTATTCAGTCTTGTCACTTCCGCTCGCCCAGGCCTCCTGCCATGGTTTCCCGCGCGAGCGGTTCCAATCTCAGCACCCAGTAGCTGGCGTTGGCCAGACCTTCAAGGATTTTGTGGCGAACGTCACCACACTCCTCTCTGAGTGACTTTCGCCACCGGGTACCTGGCCGAGGAGCGTACTCCTAGTCAAGCCCGGCAAACATGCGGGGTGACGCCGCGTCGCGCACGACCGCCAGGGCATCCGCGCCCGTCACAGCCCCATGAGAACCGATGTCGACACTGAAGCCCTGCGCCCCTACTCCGGGGCACACTTCGACGGCATTTTGATGGCAAACTCGGAGGCACACAGCACGGGCGTTCGAGTGCAAGCCATCGGTAGGCCCGGCCGTAGCCGCGTTCAGACGACCGCGATGGACCCGCTTCCCCACGATGGGTGAACCTCCGGAAGTTTCTTCCCTCACCGACCAGACGTCTTAGTCACCCACCTAGTCACCCATCAGACGAGACAGGCCCCATCCGAGGTGTCTCGGATGGGGCCTGACCTGCGGAGCCGCCTGGGGGAATCGAACCCCCGACCTATTCATTACGAGTGAATCGCTCTGGCCGACTGAGCTAAGGCGGCGTGTCTCCGGCTTCCGCTGGCGACGTCGACAAGTGTAGCGGAAGCTGTGCGCGTCACTTTCCGGGGGGATCGTCGTTAAGGCCCTATGACGCCGGTCTCACTCCCCGGCCGACCCCACTTGGAGGCTCTGGCACATGCGGCGAAGACTGCCCCGCTCGGCGGCCCTGCCTGCGGCTGCTGCGTTGCTCCTGCTCAGCGCGGCGCCGGCGATGGCCGATCCGACCTATCCGACGACGCCGATTCCGCAGCCGGCGCATCCGGGGCAGGCGCCCATCTCCGCGCCGATCGGGCCGCAGCCGCTGGGGCAGGCCGTCGGGGATGCCGGGACCGCTCTCGGGATCATCCGGCTGCTGCCCAACGCCGTGCCCACCAGCACCATTCTCCCCGGGTTCGGGCAGACGCTGCCGAAGCAGTCCGCGCTCGAGGCCGGGATGGGCCTGTCGAGCGCGTCGGCGAACTCGGACGCCTACCTGAGCTACGAGAAAGCCATCGCGCAGGCCTCGCCGTTCGGGCTGTCCATCGGCGGAAACGCGCCGCAGACGCCCGGTAGTGTCGTGCAGACGGCCTTGCCCGACAACCCGCAGCCGATCACCGGTGGCCTCAACGCGCCGTCGAACCCGCTGCTGAACGTGGGCCTGCTCAACGGGAGCGCGCACGCGCGGTGGAGCGACTCGCTCGGCCCGTGCGTCGACACCATCGCCGACGCCAGCACGTCGGTGGCCAGCCTGTCGCTCCTGAACGTCGTGCCGTCGATGCCGAACCTCGGCCTGGACGCGCTGAAGCCGAAGCTCGACCCGAGCTCGCTGGCGAGCGGGTTCGACCTGACCAAGGGCCTGCAGAGCCTCGGCGGCCTGCTGCAGGGCGGCGGGCAGACGGCCGCGGACGGCAACGGCTCGCTGCTGAGCCTGCCGAACACGCTGTCGTCGCGGTCGCAGGTGAAGCTGGTCGACATCCCGGGGTCGAAGAACAAGGCCGTCCAGTCGACATCAACGCTGCAGGCCGCGGACATCGAAATCCTCAAGGGCACGCCGTTGGCGCTGAGCATCAAGGTCGCCAGCCAGCCGACGCTCAAGGTGACCTCCACCGGCGACGCGAAGACGTCCAAGGTCGAGTACACCGCGCCGGTCCTGACCATCGCCGCCGGCGGGAAGACGCTCTACACGCTCGACGCGGCGCACCCGACCAAGGACATCCCGATCGGGCTGCCGCTGAAGCCGCTGAGCGACCAGTTCGGCAAGCTCAAGGATCTGCCCGTTGTCGGCGGGCTCCTGGCGCCTCTCGAAGGTCCGGTCCAGCAGGTGGGAACCACCGCGGGCACCGTGCTCGACCTCGGCGTGCTGCGGCTGAGCATCGCCGGGCTGGACCAGAAGTCGGCGAACATGACCACGCCGTTCAAGGGGTTCCAGCTGGGCGCTTCGGCGCGGATGTTCGACCTGCAGCTGCTGCCGACGACCAAGCTCAAGAGCCTGCTGCCGGACGACCAGGCGAAGAACCTGCCGTCGTCGCTGGCCCAGCTCTCGCTCGGCGAGCAGATCGCCCGGGCCTACGCGCCGACCGGCGGCGTGATCTGCGGGACGGCGTCGACACCGCCGCCCGCGGGTGGTGAGGCGCCGAAGGGGCCGGTGAAGAACCTGGCCTACACCGGCGGCGCGTACGACACCGTGCCGCTGTTCTGGACGGGCACCGCGATGCTGCTGCTCGGCGTGGTCATGGTGGCCGCGATGCCGGGCGGACGGCGGCGCCCGCTGGCCGTGGCCGGCGAAGAGAAGCCGTTCAAACCCTCGCCGCGTCCGCGCGAGTGACCCGAGGGGTCTGAAGGAGCCCGCCAGGTACGCCTGGCGGGCTCCTTCGTGTTCAGCCCTGGCGAAGCGTCGTGACCATCGCCTCGACGGCGATGCGCGGCTTCACGTTCAGCTCGATCGCCTCGCGGCACTCCAGCACGGCTTCGAGCCGGCGCAGCGTCGACTCCGTCGTCCACGACGACGCTGCTTCGCGGATCTGGTCGGCGTGGTCCGGGTGGTTGAGCGTCGCGCCGGAGTGGGTCGCCGTCACCAGGACGTCGCGGTAGAAGCCGGCGAGGTCGACCAGCGCGAGGTCGAGCGTGTCGCGCTGGGTTCGGGTCGCGCGGGACTTCTGCTTCTTCTCCAGCTGCTTGACCGCGGCTTCGGCGGCTCGCTTGGCGCCCGCGACGCCCTTGCCGACGCCGTCACCGCCCATCGCTGTCCGCAGCTCGTTGCGCTCGTCCTCGTCGCGGGCCTTGCTGGCCTCGCCCGCGTCCGCCTCGGCCGCGCTGATCAGCTGGTCGGCGCAGGTGAAGACGTCGCTCATCCGGCGGAGGCCGAGCGGGATCCGCAGCACGGTGGCCCGGCGCTGCCGCGCGGCCTCGTCGGTGGCGAGCCGGCGCGCGCGGCCGACGTGGCCGCCGCACACCGAAGCGGCCCACTGCGCGCGTTCGGCGTCGACGTGGTCGCGGCGCATCAGCACGTCCGCGATCGCCTCCGGCGGCGGCGTCCGGAGCGTCACCAGGCGGCAGCGCGAGCGGATCGTCACCGAGACGTCTTCGGGGTGGTCCGACGGTGCGCACAGCAGGAACACCGTGCGGTCCGGCGGCTCCTCGACGGCCTTCAGCAGGGCGTTCGACGCGCCTTCGGTGAGCCTGTCCGCGTCCTCGATGATCACGACCTGCCAGTTGCCGGTCGTCGGGCGCCGCGCAGCCGCCTGGACCAGCGCGCGCATCTCGGCGACCGAGATCGACAGGCCTTCCGGCACCACGAGCCGGACGTCGGCGTGCGTGCCCGCCATCGTCGTGTGACAGCCGGGGCAGGCGTCGCAGCCGGTGCCGGTGCTGCACTGCAGGGCCGCGGCGAACGTCCGCGCGGCGACCGAGCGGCCGGAGCCGGGCGGGCCGGTGAGCAGCCAGGCGTGCGTCATCGCGCCGGGCGGCGCCGGTTCGCCGGCGACGATCTTGGCGGCGGCCGAAGCGGCCGCGCTCAGCGTTTCGACCGCGGGTTCCTGGCCGACCAGCTGGTTCCAGACGCCGATGCGTTCGGTCGTCGTCACTTCGCCTCCACGCGAGGCTCTTCCGGGGTCTCGATGGGGAGGGTGTCCAGCGGGAGCGTCACCGGCTTCTCCGTCGTCGGCGCCAGCGCGGCCAGCCGTCCGACGAACACGGCGCGCAGCGCGGTGCGGATGCGCTCGGCGACCTCGACGTCGGTACCGTCGGCATCGATCACGACGTACCGGTCCGGGTCGGCCGCGGCCATCTCGGTGAGCAGGTGCTGGACGCGCCACTGGTCGTTCATCGCGGCCGACTTGTCGCGCGGGGCCCCGTTCGGGGCGGCGTCCAGCAGGATGGTCAGGTCCGGGCGCAGCCGGCCGGTCGCCCAGTCGGCGAGGCCTTCGAGCTCGTCGCTGTCGAGCCCGGCGACGGCGGACAGGTGCGCCAGCGGCGAGTCGACGAACCGCTCCATCACGACCACCGAGCCGGCGTCCAGCGCGGGCTGGACGTGCCGCTCCACGATGTCGGCCCGCACCGCGGCGGCGGCCAGCGCCTGGGCGCGCGCGCCGGTGAGCGAGGCGCCGGAGACGAGCGCGGTGAGCCGCTGGTCGTCGAGCGCGGGGTCGGCGGCGACGACGACCGGCCGGGTGCCGCCGCGCATCCAGTCGGCGAGGTTGACGGCTTGGATGGCGGTGTTGATCGCGGTGGTGCCCTCGACGGCGATGAGGAAGCCGTTGACGCGCCGCGGCGAGCGGCGCAGCGCGTTGCGCAGGTCGGCGAGGATCGGCTCGGTGCGCTTGTCGTCCATCTGCCGGTAGGCGAAGAGCCCGGCGACCAGCGCGATCGTGGCGCCGCCGAGCATCACCGGGCGCGTGCCGTCGATGGTGAGCGGGTTGCCCCAGACGGTGATCGTGTTCCGCTGCACCGCGCCGACGAGCAGCGGCACGGTGACCGTGGTGCCGAACAGCACCAGCTTCATCATCAGCTGGTAGATCGCGTTGATCCGGCCACGGATGGCGTCCTCGACGCGTGAGCCGATGATCGTCACGCCGGTCAGGAACGCGGTGCCGGCGCAGATGCCGACCAGCACCACAGTGATCAGCGAGATGGTCAGGTGCGGGGACAGCGCCACGAGGGCGAGCGAGATCGCGGCCGCGACGATAGAGAGGCCGAACAGCCGGTCGTGCGGGAGCCGGCGGGCGAGCTTGGGCGCGAAGACCATGCCGGTGGCGAGGCCGAGGAAGACGGCGAGGACGAGCAGGCTGAACGCGGAGTCACCGGCCCCCAGGCTGGAGGAGTACGGCTTGGCCGAACCGATCACGGCGCCGCCGGCGACGAACGCGCCGAACGCGCCCACCAGCAGCCCGCGCACGAGTGGTGTGCTGCGGATGAACCGGAAGCCGTCGGCGATCATCGCGCCGATGCCGAGCTTTTCCTCGTCGGCCTGCTTGACCTTCTGCTCCGGTGTCGCGTGGACGTTGCGCAGCGAGAGTTCGGGGATCCGCGTGGCGATGAGGATCGCGCTCGCCAGGTAGAGCAGGCCGGTGATGATGACGACCAGTTTGGCGATGTTGAGGCTCGGGTCGCCGGGGAACAGGTGGAACGTCGTGTTGACGCCGGTGATGACCGCGTTCGCGCCGGCCGCGGTGATGACGGCGAGGCCGTAGGTCATCACCATGCCGAGCTGGTTGGCCGTCTCGACCTGGTCGGGCCGGCGGAGCAGGTTCGGGACCGCGGCCTCTTTCGAGGGGATCCACATGCTGGAGGCGCAGCCGACGAGGAAGTTGCCGGCGAGCAGCCACCAGGGCGCGCTGACGATCGCGATGGACAGCAGGAAGCCGCACCGCAGCAGGTCGGCGACGACCATGACCTTGCGGCGGTCGAACCGGTCCGCGAGCAGCCCGCCGACCGGGGCGAACAGCAGCCCCGGCGCCAGGCCGGTCAGGACGACGCCGACGAAGGCGAAGTTCTGCGCGAAGTAGTTGTCGGTGAGCTTCGTGGCCAGGCCGGTGAGGGCCAGGATGTTCAGCCAGTCGGCCACGCTGCACAGGTACGTGACGCCCCAGAGGCGCCGGAACGGTTTGATCGCCAGTACCCGCCGGACCCGGTTGATCGTGGACGCCTCGGCGCCCGACGACGCACCCGGGCCGGCCCCGGGTACCGATCGCACGCCCTCGCTGATACGCCCACCCCACTAGTCACCGCGGTGCCGGGAGGGACCCGACCGTGAAGCCAGGGTAGCCCGATCGGCGTCTGGTGCGCGGGACGGCCCCGTGGTGCGAGGCGGGCGAGGGCGCTAGTCGAACAGCCCCGTCACGCTGCTGACCAGGCTCGAAACCATCTCGATGGCGACGAACCCGAACACGATCAGCAAGGCGACGGCGAGCATGACCCCGGCCGCGCTCGACGACGGCCGGTTGAACGCCGGCATCGACACCGAAGGCATCCTCGGCAGCCGCCGCCGCTTGACGGGCACGAGCTCGACGTCGTCGAGGTCTTCATCGGCCAGCGGCTCCTGCCGCACGGGCCGCATGATCTGCGGCGGCCTCGTCGGCCAGGTGCGCCGCCGTGTTCGCTGCCTCGGGAGCAGGCCCAACGGCTGGCCCTGGTTCAAGGTTCCGGCCGGCGGGACCGCCTCGGGCGCCTTGTCCTCGCGGAGCGTCTCCTCGACCATCCGCCGCACGGCTTCCTCGTCCGGCTGCACCGGCCCGGCCACCGGGATGGCGATGGGCTCGTGGCCATTCGGGACCGCGGTGCGCGGCTCGGGCGACGCCGTGACCAGCCCGGAGACCGGGTCCGCGAACATCTCGCCAGGTGCTTCGGACAGTGTGCCGTCGCGCTGAGTGAGCTCGGGGGCATTGAAGAAGGGAGCCTCACCGTTCGCGCTCATGGTGACCACCTCACTACTGAATGTCCTCGCCTTTCCAGGGTAGCGACGCTGGCGGATAACGCATCCGCCCAATGGCTCTGTCTCCAGTGGATGGTCGGTCACGCAGCGCAAGCCCGCACCCGAACCTCCTGAAGTGTCCAGTCCGACGGTCACCAGGTCGACCGCTGTTGGTGACAGATCGTAGTGAATCGGGTCACAGTGGCGGGTTGGGGTGGTGGCCAGGGGCTGGCCTTCGGGTGGCCAGTTCGGGGTTGGGTTTAGGTGCGGGGTTTGGTTGGCGGAAGCGCTCCCTGGGTTGGGTCGGGCGGGCTGGGCCGGGCGGCTGGGCCGGGCGGGCCCGCTGGGCTGGGGCGGGGCGGCTGGGGCAGGGCGGGCGGGCGGGGCTGGGCTGGGTCGGTGTGGGCTGGGTGGCCCACCGGGGCGAGCCGACCGGGGGCCGGCCCTGCCGCTTCTGCCCTACCTGCGGCCTTTGCTCAGGGGGTCTCCTCCTGTCCGAGGTCGATCATCTTGCGGCACCAGTCGCGGAGCATGCCGCGGCTGAAGGGGCTCAGGACCAGCTGGCGGCGGCCCTCTCCTCGGTCGAGCGCGGCCAGGGCGAAGCGGCCCAGGTCCGTGTCGACCAGGACGAAACCGTGGTCGGGGAACTCCGCGCACAGGCCTCCGAAGGCCAGCATGTCCAGGACCGCCGTTCCCGATCTCGGGCGGGCCAGGAGCTCTCGCATTGCTCCTATGTCGTCGTCTTGGCCGTCGTGGACCAGGCCGTCGTCGTCGACCGAGACCCAGATTGCTCTCGGGGAAGCGCCGAACGGGACGTCCGGTAGCTCGGCCACCAGCATCTCCGGCAGTTCCTCGAAGTCGGCCAGGTGGATCGCCGTGCGGCCGGGGAGCGAGCCCATCATGAAGGCGCGCTCGCCGTCGGCGTAGCAGCGGATGTCCGCCGTCTCCGGGCCGTCGTCGAACACGCCGCACAGGGCCGCGCGGACTGAGCCGCGCAGCATCAGCGAGACCACCTCGAAGCCGATCTCGTTGAGCTCGCCGTTCGCGCCGAACGGGGTGCCGTCGATCCAGGCGGCCCAGGCCATGTGGCGCTCGACCTCGGCCACCAGGTCCGCCGGGTCGTCCGACACCGGGCCGTGGACCAGGATGTCGTGGTCGCTGACGTCCGGGTTGTACAGCCGATCGACCGGCTCACGGTCCGGCATGGCCGCCAGCACCGGGCCGGCCGCCAGCTCGAGCAGCTCTCGGGCCGCTGTGCGCTCAGCCATGCCGCCGCCTCTCGCTTGCACGGACACCGGGCCCGGCAGTTGGACCGGGTGGGCGAGCCGCGCTTGCCGAGCCGCTCGCGCCAGCCCGGCTACGTGGGCCGCCTGCGCAGGCCGAGCCACCCGAGCCAGCCGGACCACTCGCGCCAACCTGGCCGGCTGCGCCAGGCGAGCCGGGCGGGCCGGCCGAGCCGACCGGGCGACTCGCGCCACCAGCGCCTGCCGCGTGATCCGAGCCGGCCGGGTCGCTTGAGATGGGCGGGGTTGGGGCTGGGTCGGCTGAGGGGCGTTGCTCTGGGATGCCGTTGTTCAGCTCGGCTGCCGCGAGGATTGCCTCTCGGACCGTCAGGTCCTTCGAGGCCGCCGCTACCACCCTGTCCACTCCCTCGCCTGCCGTCTTGCGGACCTCCCTTTGCTCATGCATGGCTCTGCACCGCCTCGACGATCCACTGCTCCGCCGTTCTGCGCGAGGCTGGACCCCACGTCACCGTCCAGCGGCCGCTTCTGGCCACTGCTGCGCTGAACTGGTAGCGGCCCAGGTCGTTGTCCACCAGGCCGAACGCGCCGTGCGGGTATTCGGCCAGGATGGCGTTGCGCACCGCCAGGTCGACCAGGACCGTGCCCAGCCTCGGGCGGGCCGCGGACTGGCGGATCAGCTCGACCGCCCTCTCGCAGTGCCGCGGGATCAGGCCGCGCTCGTCCGTCTCGATGCGCACGTGCTCGCCCGGCCCTGGTGGGCGGTCGGGCAGGCCGTCGAACACCCAGCCCGGCAGCTCGCTGAGGAAGCCCGACCGCAGCCGCGCGCGGTTGCCCAGCTTGTGCAGGACCGTCGTGTAGTCCTCGTCGCCGAAGAAGCGGACCTCCCACGGCTTGGCCCGCGCCGGGAAGACGCCGGTGACCACGCCGCGGATGAAGCCGCCGCGCAGGGCCCGGTACAGGCCGACCGCCTCCGCCGTGACCTCGCCGCCCGGGGCGAGGCCGATCGCGGCCATCCCCGCCACGAAGCGCGTGTACTGCTCCACCTCGTCCGCGAGGCTCGACGCGGGCGCGGAGCGACGCCCCGGCAGCGGTCCGGTGTCCGCCAGCACCGGCGGGATCTCGAACTCGGGGTCGTAGAACTCCATCACCGAGGGCCGCTCCGGCACCTCGGCCGACAGCGGGGCGATGACCTCGTCGATGACGTCGAAGACGGCGACTGCGTTGCTCACCCCTCGATTGAACACCCTGGCACCGACAATTTCTCGCACATATGTTCGAGAGGGTGACATCGGTCGGTGAGCGGTCGGCGAGCGGCTCAGCCATGCTCCGGCACCCGCCCTTCGACGAACTCGGCGAGCCTCTCCACGGTCCCGGGCAGCCACCAGAGCCGGCGGTGGCCACCCCTGGGTCTCTCCAAGGCCGCCAGGTGCCGGCCGCGGTCGTCGTCGACGAACGCGAGCATCTCCCACTGCGGCGGTGAGCCGTCGCGGTGGATGTCGAACTGGACGGTGCCACGCCGGGTCCGCCGCAGGTCGTCCATCAAATCGAGGACGAGGCACTCCTGCTCGGGTTCGAGCACCCCGCGCTCGTCAGCCTCGAGGTACAGCCCCTCGCCCGGCGCCGGCGGCAACGGCGGCAGGCGCGTCAATGCCAGCCGCAGCAGCTTCGCGACGCCGCCCGGCGAGGGCCCGGACAGGCTCAACCCGTCCCCGGCGACGCCGAACGCGGTCCGGTCGTCGAAGAACGCCGACGTCCACGGCTCCTCGGACATCGCGACGGCCACGCCGCAGACGCCGCCGCTGCCCGGGAACTCGGGCAGCGCCTCCATCAGGTCCAGGGCGGTGGAACTACCGGCGGCCGCCGCCCGGACCGGCTTCAGGATCTTGGTGGTCACCGTGTGCACGGTGCGTGGTGTGCTGGTCACGCGTTCAGGAAACCCGGGACCACCGACAATTTCCCGAACATCCGTTCGAGGTGTCACCTGAAGGTGTGACGCCGAGGGCCTCCCCGCAGGAGGAGGCCCTCGGGTCTCACTTGGCCTTCGTCGCGGTCGAGCTCGAGCGCTTGGCCGTGGTCGCCTTCTTGGTCGTGCCCGCCTTGACCGTCTTCGCCGTCGTCGAAGCCGGCTTGCGCGCGGGCGCCTTCCGCTTCGGCGCCGGACCCTTGGCCCGCTTCTCCGCCAGCAGCTCGGCCGCCCGTTCCGCGGTCAGCGACTCGATTTCGTCGCCCTTCCGCAGCGTCGCGTTGTACTCGCCATCGGTCACGTACGGGCCGAACCGGCCGTCCTTGACCACCATCGGCTTGCCCGACACCGGGTCGTCGCCGAGCTCCTTGAGCGGCGGCTTCGCGGTGGCGGACCGCCCACGCTGCTTCGGCTCCGAGTAGATCTTCAGCGCCTCTTCGAGCGTGATCGAGAAGAGCTGGTCCTCGGTCGAGAGCGACCGCGAGTCCGTGCCCTTCTTCAGGTACGGCCCGTAGCGCCCGTTCTGCGCCGTGATCTCGTCACCGGACTCCGGGTCCTTGCCGACCACGCGCGGCAGCGAGAGCAGCTTCAGCGCGTCGTCCAGCGTGATGTTCTCGATGTCCATCGACTTGAACAGCGAGCCCGTGCGCGGCTTCGGCGCCTTCGCCTTCAACGCCTTCTTCTGCGCGGCCGTGGCGTCCTCGGGGATCTCGATCTCCGGCAGCACCTCGGTCACGTACGGCCCGAAGCGGCCTTCCTTCGCGACGATGTCGTGCCCGCTCACCGGGTCGGTGCCCAGCGTGCGGCCTTCTTGCGGGGTCGCGAACAGCTTCTCCGCGATCTCCTGCGAGAGCTCGTCCGGCGGCAGGTCCTCGGGCAGGTTCGCGCGCTGCGACTCGCCGTTGACCTCGCGCTCGAGGTACGGCCCGTAGCGCCCGACGCGGACCACGACCGTGTGACCGTCGGCGTCGCTGAACAGCGGGATCGAGTTGATCTCGCGCGCGTCGATGTCCTCGACGCTGCCCTCGACCAGCTTCTTCAGCCCGCCGAGACGGCCGATCGAGCCGTCGACACCCATGTCGCCGCCGAAGTAGAACTTCGACAACCACTGCGCGCGCTGCTCATCGCCGGCCGCGATGCGGTCGAGCTCGTCCTCCATGCCGGCCGTGAAGTCGTAGTCGACCAGCCGCTCGAAGTGCCGTTCCATCAGGCCGATCACGGCGAACGCGACCCACGACGGGACGAGCGCGGAGCCCTTCTTCCAAACGTAGCCGCGATCCTGGATCGTCTTGATGATCGACGCGTACGTCGACGGGCGGCCGATGCCCAGCTCTTCCAGCTTGCTGACCAGGCTCGGCTCCGAGTACCGCGCCGGCGGCGAGGTGGTGTGGCCGTCCGGGTTCAGCTCGGACGCCGTCAGCGCCTGGTCCTTCTCCAGCACCGGCAGGCGGCTCTGCTTGTCGTCGGCTTCGCCACCGGTCTCGGTGTCGACCGCTTCGACATACGCCTTCAGGAAGCCCGCGAAGGTGATCGTGCGGCCCGAAGCGGCGAAGGTGCACTCCTCGCCCGAGGTCGCGTTGCCGACGATGCGCACGGACATCGTGGTGCCCTTGGCGTCCGCCATCTGCGACGCGATCGTGCGCTGCCAGATCATCTCGTAGAGCCGGAACTCGTCGGTGTCCAGCTCGCCCGCGACCTGCCCCGGCGTGCGGAAGACCTCGCCCGACGGCCGGATCGCCTCGTGGGCCTCCTGCGCGTTCTTGACCTTGCGCGTGTACTGGCGCGGCGTCGGCGAGACGTACTCCTTGCCGTACAGCTGCGTGGCCTGGCTGCGCGCGGCCGAGATCGCCGACTCCGACAGCGTCGTGGAGTCGGTACGCATATAGGTGATGTAGCCGTTCTCGTACAGCTTCTGCGCGATCCGCATGGTGCGCTCGGAGGTGAACCGCATCTTGCGGCCGGCCTCCTGCTGCAGCGTCGACGTCATGAAGGGCGCGTACGGCTTGCGCGTGTACGGCTTCTCTTCGACGCTCGCGACCTTGAAGTCACGCTGCTTCAGCGCTTCGGCCAGGCGCCGCGCGTCGGCCTCCGCCAGCACGCGGACCTCGGTGTTCGACGCCTTGAGCTGCCCGTCCGAGCCGAAGTCGCGGCCCGTCGCCAGGCGCGCGCCGTCGACGGCGACCAGCCGCGCCGGGAAGTTCCGCGGCGAAGCTTCTTCACCGGCGTCCATCGTCGCCGAGATGTCCCAGTACGACGCCGAGGTGAAGCGCATGCGCTCGCGCTCGCGCTCGACCACGATCCGGGTCGCCACCGACTGCACGCGGCCCGCCGACAGCTTCGGCATGACCTTCTTCCACAGCACCGGCGAGACCTCGTAGCCGTAGAGGCGGTCGAGGATGCGGCGGGTCTCCTGCGCGTCGACGAGGTCGGCGTCCAGCTCGCGGGTCGAGTCGGCGGCCGCGCGGATGGCCTGCTCGGTGACCTCGTGGAAGACCATCCGGCGGACCGGGACCTTCGGCTTGAGCGTCTCGAGGAGGTGCCACGCGATGGCCTCGCCCTCGCGGTCGGGGTCCGTGGCGAGGTAGAGCTCGTCGACGTCCTTCAGCAGGCCCTTGAGCTCGGTGACCTTGGACTTCTTGTCCGGGGTCACCACGTAGAGGGCCTTGAAGCCGTTGTCGACGTCGACGCCGAGCCGCGCCCACGCCTCGCCCTTGTACTGGGCGGGGACGTCGGCGGCACCGCGCGGCAGGTCGCGGATGTGCCCGACGGAGGACTCGACGACGTATCCGCCGCCGAGGTAGGGCGCGATCTTGCGGGCCTTCGTCGGCGACTCGACGATGACCAGCCGCCGGTGCCCGGCGCCGTTGCCCGCCGCGGCTCCGTTCTTCTTGGTCCGTGCTCCTGCCACGCTGTCCTGCTCTCCGCTCATCTCGTCCCGCCGCCGCGGGACTGCACCACGTCCCTGCCAGGGCCCGTGTCTCGACCTGCCAGTGTGCACGCTGTTCCCGGCCGGACGGCGCGGAGGTGGCCCAACACGCCGCCGGTCCTGTGCCCAGCGCATCGCCGCTGACCTCGACGATGTTTCCCCAAGTTACCTGCCACGTGATTTCGGCCACGTCCCGCGCAGCCTAGCGCGTGACCGTCCGGATACCCTCCGTTCGACGGTGGTGGGCGCGGGGATGTCACCGCTTCACTGGTTTCCCCGTCCAGCCGAAAGGACCCGCCATGACCCGACGCCTGCTCGGCGCCCTGTTCACCGCCGCGACCGCCACAGTATTGCTGGGGGTCACACCGGCGAACGCGGCCGCGGCGAACTTCGCCGGCACCGTGGCCCTGTCCAACTGCTCGGGATCGGTGGTCAAGCCCGCCGCGACGCCCGACACCGCGCCCGCGCTCGTGATGTCCAACGGGCACTGCCTCGAAACCGGTTTCCCGGCGCCGGGCCAGGTGATCACCAACCGCACCTCCAGCCGGACGTTCACGCTGCTCAGCGCCAGCGGCAGCAACAAGGCGACGCTCCGGGCCAAGAAGATCGTCTACGGCACGATGACCGACACCGACGTGTCGCTCTACCAGCTCACCACCACCTACGCGCAGATCAAGGCGAGCTACGGGATCTCGCCGCTGGAACTGTCGAACGCGCACCCGTCGGCCGGCGCCGCGATCGACGTCGTCTCGGGGTACTGGAAGCGCATCTACTCCTGCAACATCGACGGTTTCGTCTACCGGTTGAAGGAGGGCAGCTGGACCTGGAAGGACTCGATCCGCTACACGTCCGCCTGCCAGACCATCGGCGGGACCTCCGGTTCGCCGATCGTCTCCGGCGGCAAGGTCGTCGGCGTGAACAACACCGGCAACGAAGACGGCCAGCGCTGCACGGACAACAACCCGTGCGAGGTCGACCAGGCCGGGAACGTCACCGTGCACTACAAGACGAACTACGGCCAGGAGACCTACGGCATTCCCGCGTGCCTGACCCCGGCCAACGAAATCGCGCTCACCCAGGCCGGCTGCACGCTGCCCCGGCCCTGACGCGGCTCCCGCACCCGGTCAGGCCGTGCTCGTCACGGCCAT
>NZ_JBSGJD010000039.1:0-48921 GCF_053605405.1 Amycolatopsis sp. NPDC003861 | reverse complement strand
CGCGCTGATCGTGCTGCGCCGCCGCGAGAACGACCCCGCCGCGCTGTCGCTGCTGGCGACGTCCGTGCTGCCGACGCTCATCGCGGCGGTGCTGCTGCCGAAGACGCAGGCGGTGCCGATCACGGCCGGGGCGGGCGTCCTGCTGCTCGCCGTCTGGGCGGCTCGCCGCTGGTGGCCCGGGTTCGCCGGGCAGGTGGCCGGCCTGGCCGGGCTGCTCGCCCTCTTGCAGGCGACGGTGACCCAGTTCGACGGCCCGGCTCGTGCCGGGGTGCTGCTCGGTGAGGCGCTGCTGCTGGTCGTGGCCGCGGTGGGCGGCCGCAACCGCGGCGCACTGGCCGCCGCGCTCGGGTTCGCGGCCATCGGCGGCCTGCTCGGCGTGGTCTTCGACGTCACGCCCGTGCTGTTGATCGTCCCCCGCGCCCACCCGGTCGCCGAGCTGACCGGCGCGCTCGCGGTCGCCGCGCTGATCCTCGCCGTGTCGATCGCGCTGCCGTGGGCCGCCGCGCGGCTGGCGGTGTTCCGCGGGCCGGCCGACGACCTGTCGATCTGGCTGCTCGCCGGGGTTTCGGCGCTGTACGGCGCCGCCGGCGTCGTGCTGTGCGGCGCCCTGCTCGCGGTCCCCGGGCGGACCGGGTTCCTCCTCGGCCACGCGCTGATCACGGTGTCCTGGACGATCGCCGCGCTCGTGCTGCTCCTGCGCGGGATCGACGTCGTCGCGCTGCGGGTGACCGGGCTGATCCTGGTCGGCGCCGCGGTGCTCAAGCTGGTGCTGTTCGACCTGTCGGCGCTCGACGGGCTGGCCAGGGTCGGCGCGTTCCTCGGCGCGGGCCTGGTCCTGCTGGCGGCCGGGACGCGGTACGCGCGGCGGGTCGCGTCGCGTTAAGTCCGGGAAGAAATTGTCGGTGCCCCGTGGTTCCCTGGAGCACAGACCGACGACCAGGGGGCACCGACATGGCAGCACCGAAACTCTCCGAACGCGCCGGCGAGCCGATCGCCTGGCTGACCACGGTCACCCCGAAGGGGCGGCCCGCACCGCGGCCCGTGTGGTTCGTCCTCGACGGCGAAGACATCGTGGTGTTCAGCGAGCCCGGCACCGCGAAGCTCCGGCACATCGAGGCGAACCCCGAGGTGAGCTTCCACTTCAACAGCAACCCCGGCGGCGGCTCGATCCTCGTGGTGAGCGGCAAAGCGCACGTCGAGCCGGGCAAGGCGTCCGAAGCGCCCGGATACCTCGACAAGTACGGCTCCCGCTACGAGGCGATCGGCCTGACCGCGGACGGGTTCGACGCCAAGTACTCCGTCCGCATCCGCGTGGTGCCCGAGCGCAGCTGGGGGTTCTGACTAGAAAACGACGTTCAGGCAGGCCAGCCGGGCACCCGCCGTGCCCGCGTGGCCCGGATCGCTGTGCGTGTGGGTCTCGTGGACGACCACGGACTTCGCCCGCCGGCCGGCGAACGTCCAGTCCACTGTGGACCGAGCGAAGCCGGTGCCGGCCCGGTCGGTGGTGAAATCGAGCCAGATCTCGTTGCGGGGATTGGCGTACGCCGGGTCGACCGACGGCTTCACCGGGTCCGGCACGTGCTGGAAGTGCGGTCCGGCGGCATCGCCGGTCGCGCCGCACGGCTGGGTGTGGGCGTGCGCGCCGTAGGCTCGTCCCGGCCGCAGCCCGGTCACGAAGAGCAGCGTGGTCGTGCCGGCGGCCGAAACGCCGAACACGTGCGCCTGGGCGCCGGCCGGGACGAGGTCGGGGCGGTACGTCACCGCGGGTGCGCCGGGGGCAGCCGCGGTGAACGTGCCGTGCGCGGTCGTGAACCGCACCGGCGACGGTGACGCGGCGGCGACGCCGGGAGCGAGCACGGCGACAGCGGCCGCGGCGGCGAAAGCGGGGAGAAGACGCATTTCCCCTCTTTAGCCAGCCGCCCGGGCCACCGCCATGATCATCACTCGAAAGTGTGACCGATTTGGTGGAAAAGTCACGGTTTTCCCAGTCGGTGGAGCGTCCTGCGCCCGGTTATGGTCGTCTGGTGCCCGAACACACCGGCGAAACCCGCAACGAGCAGCTCACCCGCAACGTCGGCGAGCTCCTCCAGGAACTGCGGGTCGCGCAGGCCGGGGTGCAGATCCTGTTCGGCTTCCTGCTGTCGGTCGTGTTCACCGACCGGTTCCACGACGCCAGCGGGTTCGAGAAGTCGCTGCACCTGTCCGCGGTGGCGCTCGCGGTGGCGGCCACGGCCCTGCTGACCGCGCCCGCGGCGTGGCACCGGCTGCTGTTCCGCACGGGCAGCCGCGAACGGATCCTGACCGTCGGCAACCGGCTGGTGCTGGTCGGGCTGGTCTGCCTGGCCCTCGCCATCACGTCGACGGTCGCGCTGATCGCCAAGGTCGTCTACGGCTGGATCGCCATGGTCATCATGGCCGTGCTGTGCCTGCTGATCTTCGGCGTCCTCTGGTTCGTGATGCCGATCCGGATGCACCCGGGCAACGGCGATCAGCCGACCGGCCCGCCCAAGTAGAGCGTGTCCTCCTGGACGAAGCAGAGCGGGTTGCCGAACGGGTCGTCGGCGTAGAAGGAGCGTTCGCCCCAGAACTGCGTCTCGATGGCGTCGTCGGCCCAGCGCGGCCCGGCGGCGCGCACCCGCTCGAAGGTCTTCTCGACGTCTTCGACCGCGAGGTAGACGATCCGCGGGTCCCGCTGCGGGCGTGGCTCACGGTGCTCGGGCGGCGCCTCGACGCAGGCGAGCACCACGCCGCCGCAGGTGAAGTAGTGCCGGTTGAGCGCGATCCGCTCACCGGGGTCGCCGAACACGGCCGCGTAGAACGCGACGGCGACCTCGATGTCGTCGACGGGCTGGATCAACCGGAACACCCGCGGGCCGCTCATGCGGGCACAGTACCGCTGTTCATCCCGTGTTCGGCAGCAGTTGCCGGGGTGGTCGGAAGCCGCCCGTAGCTTCCCGCCCGTGACTGACACTTCTCGCCGGACCTTCCTCCTCGGCGCCCCGGCCGTCGCTGCCGCGGCGACCCTGCCGAACGTCCTCGGCGCGCCCGCCGCCCAAGCCACCGGCCGGCACCGCCCGGACGCCGAAGATCCGCGCTTCACGCTCGTGGTCATGCCCGACACGCAGTACCTGTTCGACGAGGACCGCGGCGACGCGGCCCCGCTGGACGCCTCGCTGCGGTACGTCCTCGAAGAGCAGGACGACAACGTTGTCTTCCTCGCCCACCTCGGCGATCTCACCCAGAACGGCCGGGCGGACGAGTTCGCCAGGATCAGCCGGTCGTTCCAGGCGCTCGACCGCCGCCGGTTCCCGTACAGCACCCTCGCGGGCAACCACGACATCGACGGCTCGAAGGACGACCAGCGCGGCCCGTCGCCGTACCTCGACGCGTTCGGCCCGCAGCGCCAGCGCAACTCGCCGACCTTCAAGGGCGCGTCCAAGGACGGCTACAACACCTTCCACATCTTCCGCGGCGGCGGCCGGGAATGGCTGCTGCTGGCGCTGGACTGGCGGCCCTCGGCCGGCGGCCTGAACTGGGCGAAGCAGGTCCTCGCGCAGCACCCGACGCTGCCGGCCATCCTCACCATCCACGAGCTGGTCTGGGCCGACGACGACCACCAGGCCCAGTTCTCGACGTTCGGCGAGCTCGTCTGGAAGGAACTGGTGCAGGGCAAAGACCAGATCTTCCTCACGCTCAACGGCCACTACTGGCCGACCGGGCGGACCGTCCGGAAGAACGCCGCCGGCCACGACGTGCACGTCCACATCGCCAACTACCAGGACCGCTACTACGGCGGCAGCGCCATGGTCCGGCTCTACCAGTTCGACCTCGCGCGCGGCGTGATCGACGTCCGGACTTTCTCGCCGTGGCTCGCCGCGCAGGACCACCTGAGCGAGCTGCAGCAGATCGAGGTCGAGCGCAGCGGCTCGGCCGACTACTTCAGCCTGGAGATCGACTTCGCCGAGCGGTTCAAGGGCTTCGCGCCGGTGCCGGTCCCGCCCGCGCGGCCGGCGAAGCAGCTGCTGGTGCCCGGAACCGTCGCGTACTGGCGCTTCGAAGGCGGCCAGGACGGCAAGGCAGTGCCGGACAACGTCGTCGTGCGCGACCAGACCGGCCGTGGCAACGACCTCACGCGCGTCACCGCGCCGGGCAGCGGACCGGACGCGTTGAAGTACTCGAACGAGTTCTCGCCGCGGCAGCCGTCGCGGGCCAGCCTGCGGTTCGACGGCGGTCGCGACCCCAGCCGGGGCGCCTACCTGCGCACGGTCGACACGGCGCCGATCAACAAGCTCAAGTTCGAGCGCGGCTACACCGTCGAGGCGTTCTTCTGGCTGCCGGCGAACTTCAAGGACGGCCACCACGGCTGGTGCGGCCTGTTCGCCCGGCAGGGCAGCGGCGCGGCCGCGGGCAAGACCGGCGACGACCCGCAGGAGTCGGCGGCCACACTGTCCCTTTCGGACGGTGGCGAGCTGCAGTGGGCGGTGTACCCGCTGAACCAGAACCGGACGTCGACGAACTGGGGCCACGAGCTGCCGGTGGAGAAGTGGTGGCACGTGGCCGTGGTCAACGACGGCCGGCGCACGACCGTGTACGTCGACGGCTGCCCGGTGGTCCGGAACCCGGCCACGCCCGCGGTCGGGCTCGCCGACCCGGGCGGCCCGTGGCTGGTCGGCGCATCCTCCTACGGCGGGAAGGTCGACCGCAGTTTCGCGGGGCTGCTGGGTGACGTGCGGGTGGCCGACCGGCCGCTGAACCCGCGCGAATTCATGCTGGGCTGAGGCCCTTGACAGCGGGTGGACAATAAAAAATCGGCGTGCTCTCCGGAAACAATGGGAGCGATCGCCGAACCTGATAAGAGTCTAACCGCTGTGAGGGGAACTTGTCAAACCAGGGGTACGACGAGGAATTGCGGGAAGAACGGGCCTACGTCGCCGCGCTGTACGAGCGGCTCGACCGCGAGCGCGCGGCGGCGCAGGCCCGCTACCACGGCGCACTCGGGCAAACCGGGGTGACGCCGGGGGAACGGGAGACCGACGTCCGCTGCCGGTCGCGGGAGGCGGCCCGGCTGGACGTCGCCGACAACGGCCTGTGCTTCGGCCGGCTGGACGCCCTTTCGGGCGAAACCAGCTATATCGGCCGGCTCGGGTTGTTCGACGCGGAAAACGACTACGAACCGTTCCTGCTGGATTGGCGGGCGCCGGCGGCGCGGCCGTTCTACGTCGCCACGGCGGCACGGCCGGAAAACATGCGCCGCCGCCGCCAGTTCCACACGATGGGGCGCCGGGTCCTCGAATTCACCGACGAGGTCCTGGGCCGTCCCGGGGACACCGATCGCGGGGACGCGGCCCTGCTCGCGGCCGTCAACGCGCCCCGCGGCGAGGGCATGCGGGACATCGTTGCGACCATCCAGGCCGAGCAGGACGAGATCATCCGCCTCGGCCACGCGGGTGTGCTGGTGGTCGAGGGCGGTCCCGGCACCGGCAAGACGGCCGTCGCCCTGCACCGGGTGGCGTACCTGCTCTACACCCGGCGCGAGCGGATGTCCCGCAGCGGCGTGCTGGTGGTCGGGCCGAGCCCGCTGTTCCTCGACCACATCGGCCGGGTGCTGCCGTCGCTCGGCGAGTCCGACGTCGTCTTCCTGACCACCGGCGACCTGGTGCCCGGGCTGCGCGTCAGGGCCGAGGACCGGCCGGAGGTGGCGCGGCTCAAGGGATCGCTCGGGATCCTCGACGTGCTGGCCGCCGCGGTCGCGGACCGTCAGCACGTGCCCGCCGAGCCGGTGCCGGTCGACCTGGGTGACGTCGTCGTGGCGCTCGACGCCGAGCTCGTGTCCGAGGCTCGGCTCGCCGCGCGCGAGTCGGGGTTGCCGCACAACGAAGCCCGCGCGATCTTCCGGGAGCAGGCGGTGTCGCTCGTCGCCGAGCGGGTCGTGGCGAAGATCGGCGAAGGCTGGATGACGCGGGAGGACCGCGGGCTGTGGGCGGATCTGCGCGCCGACGTCCTGGAGGAGCTCGCGGAGCACGAAGCGCTCGGCTCCGCACTCGACGCGCTGTGGCCGTACCTGACGCCGGAGTCGCTGCTGGCGCCGCTGTACGCATCCCCGCGCCGCCTCGAGGCCGCCGGGGCCGACCCGGCGTTGTTTCGCGCCGACGGCACGGCCTGGACCGTCTCGGACGTGCCGCTGCTCGACGAGCTGGCCGACCTGCTCGGCCGGGACGACACCGCCGAACGCGCCGCCGCGCGCCGGCGGGCGGAAGCCGAGGTCGAGTACGCCTCCGGCGTCATGGACCTCATGAAGCTGGACGCCGAGGAACTCGACGAGGACGTCCAGCTGGTCGCCGAGGACCTGCTCGACGCCGAAGACCTGGCCGGGCGGTTCGTCGAGCGTGACGCGCGCGACCTCGCCGAGCGGGCGGCCGCC
This sequence comes from Amycolatopsis sp. NPDC003861, assembly GCF_053605405.1. Taxonomy (NCBI): domain Bacteria; kingdom Bacillati; phylum Actinomycetota; class Actinomycetes; order Pseudonocardiales; family Pseudonocardiaceae; genus Amycolatopsis; species Amycolatopsis sp. NPDC003861. Next base: position 42,500 of record NZ_JBSGJD010000039.1, on the reverse strand, counting down.
GACCGCGACTGGACGTACGGGCACGTCGTCGTCGACGAGGCCCAGGAACTGTCCGAAATGGACTGGCGGGTGCTGATGCGGCGGTGCCCGAGCCGGTCGTTCACGATCGTCGGCGACCTCGCCCAGCGCCGCTCGGCGGCCGGGGCGACGGCGTGGGGCCCGGTGCTCACGCCGTACGTCGGCGACCGCTGGCAGTACCGCGAGCTGACCGTGAACTACCGCACCCCGGCGGAGATCATGGCCGTCGCGGGCGCGCTGCTGGCGCAGTTCGCGCCGGACGCGCGACCGCCGGAATCGGTGCGTGCCTGCGGGGTCCGGCCGTGGTCGAGGCGAGTGGCGGACGACGAGCTCGCCGACGCCGTCGACGACTTCGTCCGCGACGAGGCCGGCCGCGAAGGCACCAGCGTCGTGATCGGGCCGCCCGGGGTGCCGGGAACGATCCCGGCCGCGGCGGCCAAAGGCCTGGAGTTCGACGCCGTCCTCGTCGTCGAACCGGAGCGGATCCTGGCCGCGGGCCCGCGCGGCGCGGCCGAGCTCTACGTCGCGCTCACGCGCGCCACGCAGCGCCTCGGGGTGCTGCACCGGGATCCGCTCCCGGCGGCGCTGACCGGCCTCGCCGAGGCCGGGGTGCCCGTGCGGTCCGGGCACCGGCGGTTCCTGTAGCGAACGGGGGGTGGCGGGTGGCGGTACCCGTCATCCCCGCACCGCTACGCCGTGAGCCGGCCCCAGGAGTAGTTCTGCTTGGCCAGCTTCAGGTACACGAACAGCTCCGTCCCGGACACGCCCGGGATCTTCCGGATCTCTTCGCCCAGCACGTCGAGCATGTGGTCGTCGTCCCGGCAGACCAGTTCGGCCAGCAGGTCGTAACGCCCGGCGCACAGCACGACGTAGTGCACGTTCGTCAGCTCGGACAGCTTGTCCGCGACCTCGCGGGGATCGACGCCGTCGACGTTGATGCCGACCATGGCCTGGCGCGTCAGGTCCACGTTGGCGGGGTCGGTCACCGCGACGATCTGCATCAGGTCGTCACGCAGCAGCCGCTGCACGCGCTGGCGGACCGCTCCCTCCGAAAGCCCGACCGCCTTGGCGAGCGCGGTGAACGAGGCCCGGCCGTCCTTCTGGAGCAGGTCGATCAGCGATCTGTCCGTGTTGTCCAGCGCGCGCGCACGTGTTTCGTCACCCATGCCGTCCCTCCCTGTGTTTCGGCATGTGATTTGTCAAGTGCGCAGCGTATCGAGACCTGCGGAGAAAGCGAGCCCTCCGCGCCAGCTTCGCGCGATTCGACGTGCACGTCGCGCTCAGCCGAGGAATCGGTGGTCAAGAGCGAAACTGACGAGGCTTTCCGAGGCGGTTTTGTGCGCCCGCGCACAGCTGGACGCGCTCCCGGGGCCGCGCCAGGTACCGTCTGGCGGCTCTCTCGTCCGCAGCAACCCCAGGAGGACCAACGCATGTCGGAGGCCGTGGCGCTCGGTGCCGCCCCCGCCGTTCCCGCGAAAGGGCTGCGCGGCGGCGCGCTGGGCATGGTGTCGTCGATGGTCATCGGGATGTCGTCGACGGCGCCGGCGTACTCGATCGCGGCCACGCTCGGGCTGATCGTGCTGGCCGGCACCGGGTTCAAAGCGGCCGCGTTCGTGCTGCTCTCGTTCGTGCCGGTGCTGTTCGTCGCCTTCGCCTTCCGCGAGCTGAACACCGCGGAACCCGACTGCGGCACCAACTTCACCTGGGCGGCGCGCGCGTTCGGCCCGCACGCCGGGTGGTTCACCGGCTGGGTCGTCACGGTCGCGCAGCTGCTGGTGATGAGCAGCCAGTCCGCGCTCACCGGCCGGTACACGCTGCTGCTGTTCGGCGCCTCGGACGCGGCGGGCAACCGGTGGGTGACGACCGCGATCGGCGCCGCCTGGCTGCTGGCGCTGTGCTGGCTCTGCTACCGCGGGATCGAGGTGTCCGCGCGGGCGCAGTGGATCCTGCTCGGCGTGGAACTCGCCGTCCTGGTGCTCTTCTCGGCCGTCGCGCTGGTCCGCGTCTTCGACGGCACGGCCGGTCCGCAGGCGTCGCTGCCGCGGCTGGACTGGCTGTGGCCGGGCGGGGTGTCGGCCGGCACCGCGGTTTCGGCGGTGCTGCTGGCCGTGTTCATCTACTGGGGCTGGGAAAGCTCGCTGTCGGTCAACGAGGAGTCCGCCGATCCGCGGCACGCACCGGGCCGCGCGGCCGTGCTGTCGACGGTGTTGCTGGTGCTGAACTACCTGCTCGTGACGGTCGCCGCGCTCGCCTTCGCCGGGGTGGGCGAAGACGGGATCGGCCTGGCGAACGAGGCCAACTCCGAGGACGTGCTGGCCGGCCTGGGTGGCGCGGTGTTCGGCGACGGCGGAGGCGGCAAGGTCCTGGGCGTGCTGCTGATCGTGTCCGTGCTGACCAGCGGCGCGGCGACCAGCCAGGCGACGATCATGCCGGCGGCGCGCACGACGTTGTCGATGGCCAGCCACGGCGCCCTCCCGCGCGTCTTCGGGCGCGTGCACCCGCGGTTCCGGACGCCGACCGTGGCGACCTGGGCGTTCGGGCTGGTGTCGCTGGCGGTGTACGTCCTCCTGGCGCTGATCAGCGACAACGTCCTGGCCGACTCGGTCGACGCGGTCGGGCTGACCATCGCGATCGAGTACACGATGACGGCGCTCGCCTGCGTCTGGGTGTTCCGCCGGACGCTCTTCGCGAGCGTCCGCAACTTCGTGCTGCGCGGGCTGCTGCCGTTCACCGGCGGCGTGTTCTTCCTGGCGGTGCTGGTGTTCGCGCTGATCGAGTACGCGCGGCCGGACGCGGGCGAGACGACGGTGTTCGGCATCGGCGGTGTCGCGGTGATCGGGGTCGTGTCGATCGTGCTCGGGGTACCGCTGATGTTCGCGGTCCACCGCGCCTGCCGCGACTTCTTCGCCGGCCGCCGCCTGCCGCGCGGGTTCGTGCCGCGCGGCGGCGACAGCATCGTCAGCCCAGATCACGCCGGCTGAGGTCCTCCTCGGTCTCGCGGCGCACGAGCAGCGTCGCGACGCCGCCCCGCACGCCGACCAGCGGCGGGCGGCCGATCTGGTTGTAGTTCGAGGCCAGCGAATGGTGGTAGGCGCCGGTGCACGGCACGGCCAGGAGGTCGCCGGCGTGCAGGTCGGCGGGCAGGCTGATGCCGTCGGCGAGGATGTCACCGGCTTCGCAGTGCCTGCCGACCACGGTCATCGGGACGCGCTGCGCTTTCGACCGCCGTCCCACCAAGCGCGTCGTGTAGCGGGCGCCGTAGAGGGACGGCCGCGCGTTGTCGCTCATGCCGCCGTCGACCGCGACGAACGTGCGGCTGCCGCGCTTGACCGCGCACACGCGGTAGACGGTGATCCCGGCCGGCCCGACGAGCGCCCGGCCGGGCTCGATCGTCAGGCGGGGCAGCGGGAAGCCGTGCGCGGCGCATTCGTAGGCCAGCGCCACGCGCAGTCGCCGCGAGTAGCCGCCGAGGTCGAACGCGGGCTCGCCGCCGACGTACGGCACCGCGTGCCCGCCTCCGAGGTCGAGCTCCCGCAGCGTGACGCCGTGGGTGTCGCGGATCCGGACGAGCACCTCGGCCATCCGCCGCGCGGCCGCCTCGTAGCGGTCGACGCGCGACACCTGCGAGCCGATGTGGCAGTGCAGGCCTTGGAGTCGCAACCCGGGTTGTCGCTTCACGGCTTCGACGGCGGCGTCGACGTTGTCCGGAACGCCGTCGAGCAGCGAGAAGCCGAACTTCTGGCCTTCGGCCCCGGTGCTGATGGCGGCGTGCGCCCCGGCCGCGACGCCCGGCGTCACCCGGATCATCACCTGCTGAGCGCCGTGGGCGAGCGCGCCGAGCTGCTCGATCTCGTCGAGCGAGTCGACGACGATCCGCCGGACGCCGTAGCCGAGCGCGGCCTTCAGGTCTTCGGGCGTCTTCGCGTTGCCGTGCAGCAGCATGCGTTCCGCGGGGAAGCCGACCGAACGCGCGACGGCGATCTCACCGGCGGAGCAGGTGTCGAGCGACAGCCCCTCTTCGGCGACCCAACGCAGTACGGCTCGCGTACAGAGCGCCTTGCTCGCGTACGCGACTTCGACGTCCGGCAGCGCTTCGCGGTACTCGCGCGCGGTGTCGCGGACCTGCTGTTCGTCGAGCAGGTAGGACGGCGTCCCGAAGCGGGCGGCGAGGTGGCTGACCTTGGCGCCGGCGAAGAGCAGCTCGCCGTCTTCGCCGAGTCGGGTGCTTCGCGGCCAGACTCCTGGCTCGAGGTGATCGGCGGCTTCGCAGCCGAGGCTGGGAAGAAGCTCGCTGAGCGTCACGGGTGCCTCCGGGCATCACGGCGGATCGGACCCCGCCAGGACACCGCCGCGAGCGGGCCCGGAGATCACCCGTGAATGCCGTCCTGACGCCTTTGGTTTGTCCGCTTACTCCTTATTAACGCGCCAGTAACTTGCGTCACCTACGACAGCCCCCACGACGACAGCAGCCCGAAGAGCTGCTCCCGCTCGGGTCCGGTGAGCAGCCGGCTCGGGGGCCGGACGTCGGGGCGGCACAGGCCCAGCTGCCCGAGGGCGTCTTTGACCACGCTGACGTTGTTCGCGTTCCCGTTGGCCGCCCGGAGCTCCTCGAACGGGCGGATCCGCTCCCAGACGGTCATCGCCGCCGGGTAGTCCCCTGTGGACAGTGCGTGGAACATCTCCAGCGAGATCGCCGGGTCGACGTTCACCAGGCCGGACGTGAAGCCGGTCGCGCCGACGGCGAAGTAACCGGGCGCCGAGAGCTCCGCCAGGCCCGCGATCCACACGAACCGGTCGAAGCCGGCATCGCGGGCGACCGAGCCGAAGCGCACCGGGTCCGGGACCGCGTACTTCACACCGATGACGTTCGGCGCCACCTCGCCGAGCGCGTGCAGCTGTTCGCCGGTGATCGCCGGGTTGCGGACGTAGAGCACGACGCCGAGTTCCGGCACCGCCGCGGCGATCGCCGCGTGGTAGTCGACCCAGCCGTCGCCGGAGATGTACGGGTGCACCGGCTGGTGGATCATGATCAGGTCCGCGCCGGCCTCGCGCGCGTGCACCGCCGCTCGCGTCGCCGACGCGACATCGTGCCCGATCCCGGCGAGCACGCTCGCCCGGCCGGCCGTGGCCTCGACGGTGACCTCCAGGCACTGCCGCGCTTCGTTCGCGTCGAGCGCGTAGAACTCGCCGGTGTTGCCGTTCGGCGTCACGACCTCGATGCCGCCGGTGATCAGCCGGTCCACCAGCTTCGCGTACGTCTGGCCGTCGACGGCGCCGTCGGCGTCGAACGGCGTGACCGGGATGGCCACCACCCCGGACAGCCGCCGCCTCTGCTCCTCGAACGTCATCGGGCCCCCTTCGGATCGCCGGTCTCGGTGGTGCGCTCGCCGGGCAGCCCGAAGGCGACCCGGTCGATGAAATCGGTGATGTGCTTGCGCAGCAGGTGTTCGGCCTGCCGGGCGTTGCCGCTCTCGGCGGCGTTCAGGATCGCCCGGTGTTCGGCCGCCTCGCCCTGCCAGGTGGGGCTGATGCCCCAGCCGGTGACGGTGATCAGCGCGGCCTGGTCGCGCAGCCCGTCGAGGACTTCGACCAGCAGCGGGTTCCCGCAACCGGCGTAGAGCGCGCGGTGGAACAGCCGGTTGGCCAGGCTCGCCTTCGCCCGATCGCCGGCCGCGGCGCCGGGCTCGACCCCGGCCAGCACCTGCCGCGCTTCCGCGAAGTCCGCGCCCTCTTCGACGGCCCGCCGGAGGGCTTCGGGCTCCAGCAGCGCGCGCAGGTCGTACACCGCGTACGCACTCTCGGCGTCCATAACGCGGACCGCAGCGCCCTTGTACGTGCTCATCGTGACCAAACCGGAACCGGCCAGGATCCGGAGTGCTTCGCGCACCGGCGTCTTCGACACCCCGAGCAGGGCGCCCACCTCGGCTTCGACGAGCGTTTCGCCCGGCCCGAACTCCCCGCTCAAGATCGCTTCCTTGATCGCGTCGCGCACGAAATCCGTCCGCGAGACGGGCGGCGGCGGCCTCCGGGCCGAAGAAGTGCTCGCCACTGGCATGTCCGATCTGATATACGATGCGACATACAACATTATCACGGACCTAGGGAGCAGCCATGCAGCGTTGCACCGGCTTCCGATTCCGACGAGTGTTGCTGGCGGTGAGCCTCGCCGCGGGCCTGGCGGCCTGCGGCGCGCCCGGTGGTGACGGCGGCCAGGCGGCCGATCCCCAGGCCGTGCCGGACAAGCCGGGCAAGCCGGTCGAGCTGAACATCCTCGACGTCGCGGGCAACCTGCAGCTGACCAAGCAGATGATCGAGAACTTCAAGGCCGCGCACCCGGAAGTCCTCGCGAAGGTCACCTATTCGACGGCGCCCGCCCCGAGCATGGCGGGCAAGCTCAAGGCCGAGCAGGACGGCGGCGTCGCCCAGACCCACCTGGTGCTCAGCGGCACCGACGGCCTTTCCGCCGGCATCGCGAACGGCACCCTGGCCAAGGTCTTGCCGGACTTCTCGAGCCGGTTTCCCAATCTGATGCAGAACTACCTCGAGCCCGCGGCCAAGATGCAGGAGCTGGCCAACGGCTACGGCATCGAGGTCGTGTACTACCCGTCGGGCCCGCTCCTGGAGTTCAACCCCGGCGCAGTGCCCGCCGCCCCGGCGTCCCCGCAGGAGCTGCTCGACTGGGCGAAGGCGCACCCGGAGAAGTTCCAGTACGCCCAGCCGTCGAACTCCGGCCCGGGCCGGACGTTCCTGATGGGCCTGCCGTACCTGCTGGGCGACAAGGACCCGAAGGACCCGGACAAGGGCTGGGACAAGACCTGGGCGTTCCTGCAGGAGCTCGGCAAGTACGTGAAGTACTACCCGTCGGGCACCACGGAGACGATGAAGAACCTCGCGTCCGGCTCGGTGGACATGATCATGTCGACGACCGGGTGGGACATCAACCCGCGCAAGCTCGGCACCGTGCCCAACATGGTCAAGACGGCGATCATGCAGCCGATGCACTGGGTCACCGACGCCCAGTACGCCCTGATCCCCAAGGGCCTCTCGCCCGACCAGGAGTCGGCGATCTTGCAGCTGGTCGCGTGGATGCTCAAGCCGGACCAGCAGGCGATCGCCTACGACGACGGCTATTTCTACCCCGGCCCGGCGGTCAAGGACGTCACCCTGCAGATGGCGCCCCAGAAGAGCCAGGACACGATCAAGCAGTTCGGGCGCCCGGAGTACGAGCAGTGGATCGCGCAGTACCCCAAGGAGACGTCGCTGCCGGCCGAGCAGCAGGTCAAGGCGTTCGACAAGTGGAACCAGCTGGTCGGCGGCTCGAAGGTCGGCAAGAAGTGACGTTCGGGCAGCTGCGGCTGGACGGCGTCTCGCGCAGCTTCGGCACCGCGAACGCCCTGCGCGGCCTCGACCTCGCGATTCCCAGGGGCGAGTTCGTGGCTCTGCTCGGCCCGTCCGGCTGCGGCAAGTCGACGGCGCTCAACTGCCTGGCCGGCCTGCTGCCCCTGACCGCGGGCAGCATCTGGCTCGACGACACCCGCATCGACGGGCAGCCGCCGGAGCAGCGCGGGTTCGGGATGGTGTTCCAGAACTACGCGCTGTTCCCGCACATGTCCGTGCGTGCCAACGTCGGCTTCGGCCTCAAGATGCGCAAGGTCGGCCGCGCCGAAGCCCGGCGGCGGGTCGACGAAGCGTTGCGCCTGGTGCAGCTGACCGAGCACGCGGCGAAGTTCCCCGCGCAGCTTTCCGGCGGCCAGCAGCAGCGCGTCGCCATCGCCCGCGCCGTGGTGCTGGAGCCACCGGTCGTCCTGATGGACGAGCCGCTGTCCAATTTGGACGCAAAGCTCCGCCTCGAGATGCGGATGGAGATCCGCCGCCTCCACCAGACGCTCGGCCTGACCACGGTGTACGTCACCCACGACCAGGAGGAGGCCCTGTCGCTGGCCGACCGCCTGGTGGTGCTGCGCGAGGGCGCGGTCCAGCAGGTCGGCACACCCGAGGAGGTGTACGCCCAGCCGGTGAACAGCTACGTCGCATCGTTCATGGGCTACCGCAACCTCCTCGACGTGACGGTGACGGGAGCGGCCGGCTCCTCGGTCACCGTGGAGGGCGCGGGCGTCCGCCTCACCGGCCGCGGTCCGCTCACGGAGGGCGCGGCGAAGGTGGCGATCCGCCCGGAGGACTTCGTGATCGGCGACGGCACCGAGAACGCCCTCGACGTCACGGTCGAGATCGTCGAGTACCACGGCCGCGAGCTGTCGATCTCCGCCCGGCTGGCGACGGGCGTGCCGGTCTACTTCCGGACCGACAAGCGCCTCGCGCCGGGCGACACGGCGAAGATCGGCGTCCCCGCCGAGCGGGTCCTGGTGTTCGCGCCGTGACCGCCGGGATCGCGACGAGGGTGGGCGCTCGGCGGTGCGGTGGTTTCGCCGCCGGCTCGCCGAGTGCCGATGTTGGCGGCGGCGCGGTGGTGGCCGCCGCGGGGAGTGGTGTCGCTCGCGGCGCGGTGGTGGTTGCCGCCGCGCGGGCAGTTGCTGCCCGCGGTGCAGTGCCGGCTGCCGCCGTGGTCGTCGGCACGATCTCGGCCTCCCGTGGTGGGGAGGTCGCGCCATGACCGCCGTTGCAAGTGCCCGTCCGGCGCTGCGGCACCGCCTCGCCGAACGCGGCATCGACCGCACCCTGCTGCTCCTGGTGCCCGGCCTCCTGGTGACCGCCTGCCTGTTCCTGTACCCCTTCCTCTACGGCCTCCAACTGTCGTTCGCGCCGCGCAAGGGCGGCGTCTTCGCGAACTACGCGCGGTTCTTCGGCGACCCCTACCTGCGCAACACCATCTGGACGACGCTCGGCATCGCCCTCCCGGCCACCTTCATCAACGTGCTCGCCAGCATCCCGATCGCCTACGTGATGCGCGGCCGCGTCCGCGGCAAGCGCCTCCTGACGACGATCCTCGTCGTGCCGATCACGCTCGGCACGGTGCTCACCGCGCAGGGCCTGATCATGTACGGCGGGCCGGCGGGCTGGCTGAACAAGGTGCTCACCGTCCTCGGCGTCACCGACCAGCCGCTGCCGCTGATCCACAACTACACCGGCGTGCTGCTCTCCCTGGTGATCACCGGCTTCCCGTTCTCCTTCCTGCTGACATTGTCCTATCTGTCGGGTATCGACCCCTCCCTGGAAAAGGCGGCCGCCACGCTCGGTGCGAACGGCGTCCAGCGCTTCCGGCGGATCACGCTGCCCCTGCTGGCACCCGGCCTGGCGATCACCTTCTGCCTTTCGTTCGTCATGGCGTTCTCGGTCTTCCCGAGCGCGCAGCTCGTCGGCGACCCCGCGAACGAGACCCGTGTCATCTCGATCGCCGCCTACCACGCCGCGTTCGAGGAGTACGACTACTCGATGGGCTCGGCCGTCGCGATGCTCATGGCGGTGGTCATGCTGATCGTGATCGGCCTGGTCATGGCGTGGCGCGGCACGCTGTACCGCGGAGCGACCGGAGGCAAGGGATGACCGGTTGGGTCGCGCGTCCCGGACGTTGGGTCGTCTGGACCGTCGTCGCGTTCTTCTTCGTCAACCTCGCGGGCGTGGTGTTCTCGGTGGTCGTCGACTCGTTCGGCACCCAGTGGTTCGGCACCTGGCTCCCGGACGGCTTCACCACTCACTGGTACGCCGACGCCTGGCGCGAGTTCGGCCTTTCCGACGTCCTCCTCACGACGGCGATCGTCGCGCTCGTGGTGATCGCCGTGTCGGTGGCCGTCGGCGTCCCGGCCGCCTACGCGCTGGCGCGCCGCTCGTTCCCCGGCAAGCGCCTGGTGATGCTGCTGTTCGTGCTGCCGATCCTCATCCCTCCCATCACCTACGGCATCCCGCTGGCCACCGTGCTGTACAAGTTCCACCTGGCCGGCACCATCACCGGCGTCATCCTCGCCAACCTCGTGCCCTCGGTGCCGTTCGTCGTGCTGACGATGACGCCGTTCATCGAGCAGATCGACCCGAAGATCGAGGCCGCGGCCCGCATGTCCGGCGCGCGGACCGTCTCGGTGTTCACCCGGATCCTCGGCCCGCTGCTGCTGCCGGGCATCCTGGCCGCGTCGATCCTGGTGCTGGTGCGCACGGTCGGCATGTTCGAGCTGACGTTCCTCACCGCCGGCCCGGACTCGACGACCCTCGTGGTGGCGCTCTACAACTCCGTGTTCGCCGCCGGCATCCGCGCCAACCAGTCCGTCGACGCCATGGCGACCATCTACACCGCGTCCATGCTCGTGCTCCTTCTCATTGCGTTGCGGTTCGTGAACCCGACCCAGCTGGTGACCCGGATCCGGGAGGAGGCCTGACTCGTTCGCTCATGCGTTCGACTGTACCGCGAAAAGTCGAACGCATGATCGACACGATCGAGCGAACCCGCAGGTCTTGCGCCTCCCCCGAGGGGAGCTGCCACGCTGGTGGCATGCGGTACTCCATCGGCGAACTCGCCCACCGGACGGGCCTCACGGTCAAGGCCGTCCGGTTCTACTCGGATCGCGGCCTCGTGCCGCCATCCGGGCGCAACACCGCGGGCCAGCGCCGTTACGACGACGCCGCGCTCGCCCGGCTCGACATCATCCGCGTCCTCCGCGATCTCGGCGTCGACCTCGCCACGATCCGGCAGGTGATCGACGGCGAGACCACCGTCGCGGAGGTGGCGGCGGAGCACGCCGCGGCAGTGGAGGTGCAGATCGGCGTGCTGCGCCGGCGAAGGGAGGTGCTGAACGCAGTGGCGAACCGTGGCTCGCGCTCCGAGGAAGCGAGTTTGGCGAACCGGGCGAACGGTGCCTCGCGCTCTGAGGAAGCGAGTCTCGTGCGCGAGGTAAGCCGTGGCTCGCGCCGCGAGGATGCGAACCTCGCGCACCAGGCGACGTCCCCCGTGGAAGCGAGTCTCGCGCACCAGCGGGCCGTGCTGTCCGAAGTGGAACGACGATGCCTGATCGGCGACTTCCTCGCCGAGGCCTTGGGTGACCGCCCCGAGCTGGCGGGGATCGCCCGGACCTTGACCCCCGACCTGCCCGAGCACCCCAGCCCCGAGCAGGCCGAGGCGTGGCTCGAGCTGGCCGCGCTGATGCGGGACACGGACTTCCGCGCGAACCTGCGCCGGTTCGCGGACAGTCACGAACCCGGGCTGCGTCGTGACCTGGCGGCCGAGGTGCGGGAGGCCGTCACCCCGGCCGTCGTGGCCGGGATCGTGCCGCAGTCGCCGGCGGCGAAGGCGATCGTCGACGGGCTGGGGCGCGATCCCGGCGAGCTCCGGGACTGGCTCGGCGTCGCCAATGATCCGCGCCGCGAGCGCTACCTACAACTTCTGGGGGTGATCAACGGCTGGGCGGCACCGGAAAGCCTGGCTCCCGCCTTCGACTGGCTGGCCGAGGCGATGGCAGCCTGACCGCCTCGACGATCGATGCCAGCGCGGCCTCCACCGGTCGGGCGTCGGCCCGGCTTCCGTCGCGCAACCGGACGGAAAGCTGGCCGGCGGCGACCTCCTGTGGCCCGATCACGGCTTGAAACGGCACCAGGCGACCGTCGCGGATCCGGGCGCTGAGACTGCCGTCCGCGGCGATCTCGGCCCGCAGGTCGTCGCAGCGGTCCAGGATCTCGCGCGCGTACGGCACTTCCGCGGCGGACACCGGCAGCAGCCGGAGCTGCACCGGTGCGAGCCAGGCCGGGAACGCGCCGCCGTGGACCTCGATCAGCTGGGCCACCGCGCGCTCGACGCTGCCGATGATGCTCCGGTGCACCATCACCGGGCGGTGCTTCGCGCCGTCCGCGCCGACGTACTCGAGGCCGAACTGCGCGGGCTGGTGGAAGTCGACCTGGACGGTGGACAGGGTCGATTCGCGGCCCGCGGCGTCCGCGATCTGGACGTCGATCTTCGGCCCGTAGAACGCCGCTTCACCTTCGCCCTCGTCGTACGGGAGGTCACCAAGAACCGAACGGAGGATGTCCACCGCGCCGGACCAGTCCCCGGGCACGTACTTCCCGCCGGGGCCGGGGAGCGAGAGCCGGTAGCGGGCCGGGCTGATGCCGAGCGCGTCGTACGCCTGCCGGATCAGGGCCAGTGCCGCGGCCGCCTCGGCTTCGACCTGGTCGAGGGTGCAGAACACGTGCGCGTCGTTGAGCTGGATCGCGCGTACCCGGGACAGACCGCCCAGCACGCCGGACGGCTCGCTGCGGTACATGCCGCCGATCTCCGCGAGCCGCAGTGGCAGCTCGCGGTGGCTGCGGCCGCGCGAACGGTAGATCAGCGCGTGGTGCGGGCACAGGCTCGGGCGCAGCACGAGCTGCTCACCGCCGACGTCCATCGGCGGGTACATGTCGTCGCGGTAGTGCGACCAGTGCCCGGAGATCTCGTACAGCTCGCGTTTGCCCAGCACCGGCGAATGGACGTGCCGGTAGTCCGCGCGCCGTTCGAGGGCGTGGACGTACTCCTCGAGGCGGTGGCGGACGATCGCGCCGTCGGGCAGCCAGTAGGGCAGGCCGGCGCCGATCAGCGGGTCGGTGCCGAACAGGCCGAGTTCGCGGCCGAGCTTGCGGTGGTCGGGCATGGTGGACTCCCTCGTGGACGGCGAGGCGGGGAGACCACAAGACGAAGCCCGGGGCACCCGCCCCGGGCTCGAAACGTCGTTCAGCGCGCCGGGACACTCCTCGGCGTCGTCGTCACTGCAGCGCGCTTCATATGGTCGACGGTAGCAGCCGCGGTCAATACTTTTGGTCCTCCGGCAGCCGGAACGTGTCGAACCGCGGTTTCCCGGCGGGGCGCAGCACGAGCACGTTCACGCCCGCGGCGGTCTGCCGGGTTTCGACGTGCTCGAACGCCTTGGGAACCACGCCGTCCGGGAAGAGCCGGCGGCCCTTGCCCAGCACGATCGGGTACAGCCACAGCCGGTACTCGTCCACCAGGTCGTGCGCGATCAGCGTCTGCAGGAGGTCGCCGCTGCCGTGGACCTGGAGTTCGCCGTCCAGCCGGGCCTTGAGGTCGCGGACGAACCCGGCGACGTCACCATCCACAATGGACGTGTTGGCCCACGACGGGTCCGCCAGGGTCCGCGACGCCACGTACTTCGGCAGGGTGTTGAGGCCGGACGCGACCGGGTCGGCGGGGTCGGTGACCTTCGGCCAGTGCGCGGCGAAGATCTCGTACGTCCGCCGTCCGAGCAGGAAGGCGTCCGCGCGGGTGAACCACTCCGCGACGAACCGGCCCATGTCCTCCTCGTAGTACGGCTTCACCCAGCCGCCCAGGTCGAAGCCGCCGGAAGTGTCCTCTTCCTCACCTCCCGGTGCCTGGTAGACGCCGTCGAGGGTGAGGAACGTCGTCACGGTGAGTGTGCCCATGGGTGTCTCCTTCGGGTCGGTCCTGCCTGTCCCGTCGGACGGGGCACCCTCGGATCGACAAACCGGCCGGAGAATTTCTCAGGAGCTCAGGAACAGCTCCAGCTGCTCGACGACGAACGCGTGGTCCTCGGCCTGCGGGAGCCCGGAGACGCCGACCGTGCCGACCGGCCCGACCCCGCGGACCAGCACCGGGAAGACGCCGCCGTGGGCCGCGTAGAGGTCCTGGTCGAGGCGGGAATGCTCCTCGAACGAGCCGCCCTTCGAGCGGAACTGCGTCCCGATGTAGAACGAGCTGTGGCCGTAGCGGTCGACGACGCGGCTCTTGCGGTCGATCCAGGCGTCGTTGTCGGCCGACGTCCCGGGCAGCGCGGCGTGGAAGAGGCGCTGGCCGTTGCGCCGGATCGAGATCGTCACCGGCAGCCCGCGGTCCCGGGCGGCCGTCAGGAGCTGCTGGCCGAGGGCGAGGGCGGTCTCGTTGTCGAACTTCGTGAACTGGAGGCGTTCCTCCTGCTCGGCGAACTGGGCGAGGCGGTCGGCTTCGTTCATGAGGCTATTAAATCAACACTGTTGTTTAATTACCAGCGAACTCGGTCAGCGACAGCACGTTGCCGTCCGGATCGGGGAACCAGGCGATCCGGCCGCCCGGCGTGGTCCAGATTTTGTCGGTGTCCTGTGGCAGCGTGGCGTAGGTGAGGAATTCGACGCCACGGCCGCGCAGCTCGGCCACCGCGGCCCGGATGTCGGCGACAGCCCAGCCGAGCACCGTGAACGGCTGCGGCGTGAACTCGGCGACGGCGGTGACACGCAGCATGGTCGCGCCACTGCGGAACACGCACGCGAAGGGGGTTTGCTCGATGAACTCGAGCCCGATGACATCCGTGTAGAAGGCACGTGAGCGATCGAGGTCGGTCGACGGTGCGAAGGCGACCAATTCCGCTGAGTTGAGCATGGCTTCACCTCTCTCGGTGGCGAACGTACCCCTCCGGCCGAGCCGCGACCGGGGGACGAGGAGGTGGGCATGGGCCGGATCCGTCGGCGCACGGTGCTGGGCGGCGCGGCCGCGGCCACCGTCGCCGGCACGCTGCCGGTCGCCTGCGCCCCGGCGCCGCGGACGGGCACGATCGACGACGTCCGCCACGTCGTCGTGCTCATGCAGGAGAACCGGTCGTTCGACCACTACTACGGCACGATGGCCGGCGTCCGCGGCTTCGGCGACCGCGCGGCCCTGCGCGACGTCTTCCACCAGCGTGGCGACAAGGGCGGCCCGGTGCTGCCGTTCCGGATCGACACGTCCGTTGTGGACGGTCAGGACCTCGGCGAGCTGCCGCACGACTGGAACAGCACGCACCGCGCGTGGAACGGCGGCGGCTACGACCGCTGGATCGCGGCGAAGAGCCCCATGACGATGGGGTACTTCACGCGCGACGACCTGCCGTTCCAGCACGCGCTGGCGAGCGCGTTCACCCTGTGCGACCACTACTTCTGCTCGATCCAGGGCCCGACGCACCCCAACCGGCTCTACCACTGGACAGGCACGATCGACCCGGACGGCCTCGCCGGCGGCCCCGCGACACACAACGCGCCCGACTACGAGCCCTCCTTCCGCTGGACGACCTACCCCGAACGCCTCGAGGCCGCGGGCATCACGTGGCGGATCTACGCGAACGACGAGGAGCGCGGCGTCCCCGAGCACTTCGTCGGCGACTACGGCGACAACCCGCTCTGGCTGTTCCAGAACTTCCACGACGCGCTGTACTCGATGGACCCCGTCAAACGCCGGCTGGCCGAGCGCGGGAACCTGCGCAAGAAGCTCCTGCCCGACTCGGGGAAGGGCAAGGACCTCGACCACGTGCTGGCCGAGTTCCTCGCCGACTGCGCGGCCGGCACGCTGCCTGCCGTGTCGTGGGTGGTGGCCCCGTACGGCTACTGCGAGCACCCGGCCGCGCGGCCGGTCGACGGCGCCGCCTACCTCCAGCGCATGCTGAAGGCGTTGTGGGACAAGCCGGAGCTGTGGGAATCGACCGTCGTCTTCATCAACTACGACGAAAACGACGGCTTCTTCGACCACGTCGTCCCGCCGACGCCGCCGCCCGGCACACCCGGTGAGTACCTGCCGGGCCACCGGCCGGAGAAGGGCGAGCCGTCCGGGCCGCCCGTCCCGATCGGGCTGGGCCCGCGGGTGCCGATGACCGTCGTTTCGCCGTGGAGCCGCGGCGGCTGGGTGAACTCGCAGGTCTTCGACCACACGTCGGTGCTGCGCTTCCTGGAGACCTGGACCGGCGTGCGCGAGCCGAACATCTCGGCCTGGCGCCGGGCCATCTGCGGCGACCTGACCAGCTGTTTCGACTTCCGCGCGCCCGACACGACCATCCCGCTGCTGCCGGACGCGGACGCGTTGCGCGCCGAAGCCGACCGCACGCAGCGACGCCTCCCGAAGCCGGGGCTGGGGCCGGCCGCGCTGGTGCAGGACCCCGGCACAGCGAAGGCGCGCCCGCTGCCGTACCAGCCGGTCGCCTGGGTGACGGCCGAGGCGAACGCCCTCAAACTGCACCTGACCAACCACGGGACGCAGGCGCTGCAGCTGGCCGCCTACGCCTACCACGCGGGCGGGACGTCGCAACGCTTCGACGTCGGCCCCGGCGCCTCCACGGCCGGCGAGGTCGCGCACGGCGGCACGTACGACGTCGCCATCCACGGCCCGAACGGCTTCGTCGTCGAGGCTTCGGGCGGCGTGGGCCTCGACGCGGCGGTCACGTTCCTCGACACGCCCGCGCTGCGGGTCACGGTGACCAACAGCGGGCCGGCGCCGGTCACGCTGAACGACGTCACCCTCCCGCCGGGCGGCACGCACGACTTCCCGGTGCCGGCGAGCAACGGCTGGTACGACGTCACGTTCGAGACGGCGGGGTGGCGCCGCCGCTTCGCCGGGCACCTGGAGGACGGCCGCCCGTCGCGGACCGGGCCCTAGCGGAGGGCGTCGAGCGCGAAGGCGGCGAGCATGGCGACGCCGTGGGGCATCGCGTCCTCGTCGAAGAGCACGCGGTTCGAGTGGTTCGCCGCCGCTTCGGCCGGGTCGACGCCGGGCGGGCACGCGCCGAGGAACGCGTACGCGCCGGGGACGCGTTGCAGGACGTAGGAAAAGTCCTCCGCACCCATCAGCGGGTCGGCGAGCAGTTCGACGTTCTCCGGCCCGAGCACCTCCGCGCCGAGTTCCAGGACCTCGGCGGCGATCCGGTCGTCGTTCACCGTCACCGGGTAGCCCGGCTCGACGTCGGCGACCACGCGGCAGCCGTAGGCCGCGCCGACCTGCTCGCACACCTTCGGCAGCTCGGCCCGGACCAGCGCGCGCGTCGGCTCGGACAGCGTGCGGATGGTGCCCTCGAGCTCGGCGGTCTCCGGGATGATGTTCGACGTCGTGCCGGCCTGGATGCGGGTCACCGAGAGCACCGCGGGGTCGAACACGCTGACCCGGCGGGTGATCATCGTGTGCAGCGCCCCGACCATCGCCGCGGCGGCCGGCACCGGGTCGATCGTGTGCTGCGGTGCCGAGCCGTGGCCGCCCTTGCCGGTGACGCGCACGTGGAACGAGTCCGCCGACGCCATCAGCGGGCCGGGCCGCAGCTGCAGCAGCCCGCTGCGCGCGTTGGCGAGGATGTGCACGCCGAACGCGCGCTGGACCCGCGTCCCGGCCGCGTCGAGCACGCCCTCGTGGATCATGAACCGGGCGCCGTGGTGCCCCTCCTCGCCCGGCTGGAACATGAACACGACCGACCCGGCCAGCTGGTCCCGGCGCTCCGCGAGCAGCCGCGCCGCCGAAGCCAGCATCGCGACGTGCGTGTCGTGCCCGCACGCGTGCATCGACTCCGGGTCCTCCGACGCGAACTCGAGGCCGGTCTCCTCGGTCAGCGGCAGCGCGTCCATGTCGCCGCGCAGCAGCACCGCCGGACCGGGCCGCGCGCCGCGCAGGACGGCCGTCAGCGACGTCGTGGCCCGGCCCTCGGTGATCTCGAGCGGCAGGCCGTCGAGGGCCTCGCGGATCGCCGCCTGCGTGCGCGGCAGGTGGAGGCCCTGTTCCGGGTGGCGGTGCACGGCCCGCCGGAGCGCGACCGTGCGGCCTTGCAGCGCCCGCGCGTCATCGAGGAGCCCGGCGAACGGCGTGCCGGGCAAGGTGGGCAGGTCAGTGGGGCCGGTCATGGTCCCGATAGTGCCCCATGCGGCGCTTCGGGCGCACCGTGCGTGCGCCGGATCGACCGGCGGAATACGGTGTGCGCATGGCGGTGGATGAGCCGGTCACGGGCTTCGCGGTGGCTGTGGTCCGGGAAGACGGTCGGTGGCGGTGCAGTGCGCTCGACCCGGGGGCGTTGACCGAGCTGGACGCAGCGATCACTGAACTGGGCAAACTACGTTCCACCGGCGCGAGCTTCGGGCTGCTGGCGGTCGACGACGAGTTCTTCGTGATCGTCCGGCCGAGCCCGCGGGGGCCGTCGTTGCTGCTTTCGGACGCGGCGGCGGCGCTGGACTACGACATCGCGGCGGACGTCCTCGACGTCCTGCGCGTCGACCCGCCGGACGAGGAGGACGACTCCGTCTGGCCCGAGGGTGACCTGGAGATCCTCGCCGATCTCGGGCTGCCCGGGCCGGAGCTGGAGGTCATCGTCGGCGAGGTCGACCTGTACCCGGACGAGCAGCTGCAGATGGTCGCGCAGCGCTGCGGGTTCGGCAGCGAGTTCGGCAAGCTCCTGGACGAGCTCTGAGACGCCCGTCCGACACCGAGGCCGTGGAGGCCGCGCTGGAAGCGGCGCGCGCCCCCGGCGCGGACGTGCCGATCGGGGCGGTCGTGTTCGGCCCCGACGGCGTGCCCTTGGCGGCGGCGCGCAACGCCCGCGTCGAGCTGGGCGACCCGACAGCGCACGCGGAGATCCTCGCCCTGCGCGCGGCGGCCCAGGTGGCAGGCGACGGCTGGCGGCTCGAGGGCTGCACGCTGGCGGTGACGCTGGAGCCGTGCACGATGTGCGCGGGCGCGCTGGTGCTGGCCCGTATCGCCCGGCTGGTGTTCGGGGCGTGGGAGCCCAAGACGGGCGCGGTGGGGTCGCTGTGGGACGTCGTGCGTGACCGTCGTCTCAACCACCGGCCTGAAGTGCACGGAGGCGTCCTGGTCGAGGAGTGCGCGGGGCTGCTGGAGACGTACTTCGCTACGCGCCGCTGAGTTTTGGGTACTCCTCCCGGTATGACGATGAAGCACCGGATCCAGCAGGCAGTGGGCAGCGCTCGCGAGAAGGCCGGCATGGCGACCGGCAACCGCCGTCTGGAGGCATCGGGCCGCGCCCAGCGGCGCTCGGCCCAGCTCCGCTCAACGGCGTCCGACGTCCGCCGCCGGGCCACGCGCGCGGTACGGGAGGCGCAGGTCAGGCTGCGCGGCGAGCGGCCGGTCGACCCCAGGTGAGACCGGCACCGGCCCTCGGGTATTGTTCTTCGCGGTGGCGTGTCCGAGCGGCCGAAGGAGCACGACTCGAAATCGTGTGACGGTTAATCCCGTCCGTGGGTTCAAATCCCACCGCCACCGCTCCTGAACGCCCGGTGCCTCTCGAAGGCGCCGGGCGTTTTGCTATGAAATGCGCATGACGCAGGTGTGGCTCGCGGTCCTGTCCCTGATCGGCGTGGTGCTCGGTGGTGGCCTTTCGTACCTGGTGCAGACCACCGTGCAACGGCGCAACGAGCGCAGTGAGCGGCGGCGGCTGGCCGCCGAGCGCGTCGAGAAGCGGCGTGAGGAGCAGGTGGAGCTGTTGCGCCAGTTCATCCGCGTCGCCCAGCAGGCCGAGCGGGCCGCCGAGGATCGCGAAGACGACGATGAATCGTGGAAGACGGCCGCTCTCGATGTCGTCGACGAGCTGTGGGTGTGCGAACGGATGATCCACGTCCTGTTCACCTCGAACCTGCACGGCCTGGCCCGCGCCTACGTGAAGGCGCTGGACCACGTCATCTGGCAGAAGGTCGACGACGGTTCGCTCTGGGACCACCTCAGGGGCCCGAAGGTCGCCTTCCTCGACGCGGCGCGGGATGAGCTGAGCCGTCCGCTTGACTTGAAGGGCTCTTGAAGTGTGACCGTGGCGGCATGACCATTCTCGTCACCGGGGCCACCGGCCACACCGGACGGCACGTCGTCGCCGGCCTCCGCGCCGCGGGCGTCACCACCAGAGTCCTCGTCCGGGATCCCGCGAAGGCGCCCCAGGGCGTCGACGTCGTCCAGGGTGACATCACCGATCCCACCGAAGCCGCCGAAGGCGTCGACGCCGTCTACCTGCTCTGGCCCTTCTTCACCGCCGACGGCATCGAACAGGCCGTGGAACCCTTCCGGGGCAAGAAAATCGTCTACCTCTCCGCCATGTCCGCCGAAGACGGCGGTGTCTGGGGAGACGTCGAAGCCGCCGTCGAAAAGGTCACCGACGACTGGACCTTCCTCCGCGTCACCGGCCTCGCCACCAACGCGCTCGCCTGGGCGCAGCAGGCCGGCACCGGCGTGGTCCGGGCGGCCTACGGGCAAGCGAAGCGGTCGGTCGTCCACGAACGCGACGTCGCCGACATGGCCGTCAAGGCGCTCACCGAGGACCACGCGAAGCAGATCTACCTCGTCACCGGCCCGGAAGCCGTCGCGCAGGCCGACCAGGCCCGGCTCATCGGTGCCGCGCTCGGAACGCCTGTCACGTGGGAAGAACAACCGCCGGAAGAGGCGAAAGCGCAGCTGAGTTCCTTCATGGGACCGGAATTCGCAGCCGGCGCGGTGGACCATTGGGCGTCACTCGTCGAGGACCCGGAACCCGTGTCGCTGGACGTCCCCCGCGTCACCGGGCACCCCGCGCGGCCCTTCGCGGACTGGGCCCGCGAGCACTTCAGCTGAGTTCGACGACCGGGGCCGTCAACGGCTCCAGTTCGGCCGCCAGCGCGGTCAGCGCCGCGATCTTCTCCTGCACGGCCCGGATCACCGCCGCGCACGTGGCGCTGACCTCGCTCACCACATCGGCCGAGCGGTCGCCGGCCAGGACCGCCGAAACGGGGGCCGCGGCGTCGGCCGCGAGCGCGCAGACCTCCTCGGCCGCGGCCAACGCCAGCTCGTCCAGCCGGTCGGCGAGGCGGGCGCCCAGCATCGCCGTCGAAGCGGCCGCCCGCGCCGCGGCGGCGTACTGACCGTCCACTGTGTCCGCCCAGGTACCGAAAGCCTCGGTGCTGCCGCCGTTTTCGGCACGCTCGACGCCGGCGCGGAACTCGGCCTGTGCCGCGGTCACGCCCAGCGCGCCGGTGTCGACCGCCGTCGCGGACGCGCGGATCGACGCCGGCGCGCAGTCGAGGTGCCGCAGCGCCGCCACCGGGTCCGCGACGCCGAGCCGGCCGGCCGCCGCGCGCAACGGGGCCAGCTGCGAAGCCGCCGACACCAGCGCCGGGTGTTCGAAGACCTCGACGGTCATGGTGCCACCGCTAACCGCCCCCGGAACCCGGTGCTCCGCGTGCTCACCGCCGCCATGCGCAGCCGGCCCGCCAGGTCCGACGTCGCGTCGCCGAGGACGCGCGCGTCGGCCTCGCGCGCCGCCAGCGCCGCGGTCCAGCGCGCCGCCAGCTCACGCGCCTGCGGCGAGATGCCGAACGGCGTCGAATCGACGCGCGCTTCGGCGAACCTGCCCGCGGCCTTGTCGTCGGCGGCGGCCGCCTGGTCGAGCAAATCGGCGGCGGCGCGCAGCCGATCACCGCTTTCCTGGGGATTCCGGGTGGCGAAGCCCCCGGCCCCGGGGCGCAGCCCCGGGTCGTCACTGATCCGCGAGCCTCTGCCTTCCGGCATGGGGACCTCCGTCATCAAGGGCGCTCACCCGATCGGGGAAGATCTTGCCTCATGCTCCCGAGCCGCCCGCATCGCGGTGACCTGCGGCGTTGCCAGCGTTCCACCAAGTGGACGTCTTGACCGCGCATCGGGAAGAAGGCGACCATGAACACATGCCCGCCACCTCGGAAAGCACGCCGATCCGGGCCCTCGCGCGGTCGATCGGGGAAGGCATCGCGGAGCTCCTGCTGCGCCGCGGCCGCCTGGGTTCGCCGCCCGCCTGACGCGAATCCGGCGTCCGATTTCCCCGAAAACCCTTGGAGCACAACCATGTCCGTAGATGTTCCTGCCCGGATTCAGCTGCGCGGGGCGGTCACGCCCGCGGATGGCATCGTCGAAGGCCCCCGAATTCTCCGGGAACCGCAGCGGAGGCCGTACGAGCTGTTCGCCCTCCGCCCGCTGGGCCGGGTGATCGGCGCCGAGGTCGACGGCGTCGACCTCGGCGCGCCGGTCGGCTCTGACCTGCGTGAAGAGCTCAACCACGCGCTGCTCGAGTGGAAGGTGCTCTTCTTCCGCGACCAGCGGATCACCTCGGCGCAGCAGCGCGCGTTCGCCGCGAACTGGGGCGAGCTGGAGACCAACCCGTTCATCGCGCGGGGCGAGGACGAAGCGGTCACGCGCTTCGAGCGCACCGCGAGCATGCCGGGGTACGAAAACATCTGGCACACCGACGTCACCTGGCGGCCCGAACCGGCGCTGGGCTCGGTGCTGCGGCTGATCGAGGTGCCGCCCGTCGGCGGCGACACGATGTGGGCCGACATGGCCGCGGCCTACGACAACCTGCCCGAAGACGTCCGCGCCCGCATCGACGGGCTCACCGCGGTGCACGACTACCTCCCCGGCTTCGACCGGTTCTCCGATCCCGCGCTGCTGGCGCGGTGGCAGGACCGCTTCCCGCCGGTGGAACACCCGGTGGTCCGGACGCACCCGGAGACCGGGCGGCGCACCCTGTTCGTCAACCAGGCGTTCACCACGCACATCGTGGGTCTGGACCGGGCCGAGAGCGACCGGCTGCTGCGGTACCTGTTCCTGCAGGCTCACACGCCCGAGTTCCAGGTCCGGTTCAGCTGGCGGCCGAACTCGGTCGCGTTCTGGGACAACCGCGCCACGCAGCACTACGCGGTCAACGACTACCACCCGCACGTCCGGATCGCGGAGCGCGTCGCGATCGCGGGCGACCGGCCCCGCTGAGCCGTAGCCTGAGGTCATGACCGATGAACCCAAGGTAGTGGTGACCGGTTTCCTGGAGGCCCTCGAGGACCTCGACGTCGACCGGGCGCTGACGTTCGTGGCGAGCGACATCGTGTACCAGAACGTGCCGTTGCCGCCCGCCCGCGGCGTCGCGGCGTTCGAAAAGCAACTGCGCGTCATGGCCAAGTACGGCTCCGGGTTCGAGGCGCGGACCCACCACATCGCCGCGGACGGCAACGTCGTGCTCACCGAGCGCACCGACGTGCTGCGCCGCGGCGCGTGGGAAGCCGAGTTCTGGGTGTGCGGCACGTTCGAGGTCGAGGCAGGCCGGATCGTGCTCTGGCGCGACTACTTCGACTGGACGACGGTGCTGGCCGCGAGCGCGAAGGGTGCCGGGCGGGTCGCCCTGGCCGGCGCGCGCACGCTCCTCGGCCGGTACAAGGCGAGGCAGCCGGTGCGCTAGACCCGGTGTTCGCCGCGGTCGTGGTCCCTGAGGTCCACGACCGCGGCTATCCCCAGCACCAGCACGAACACGCAGCTGAAAACAATCAGCCCCCACATGATCATTTTCCCTCCCCCCGTGTCGTGCCTACCGTGAGCTGTCGGGGAGTGGTCTTTGCCACTTTTCCGGCGGCTCACGCAGACCGTACCGCCGCTTCACGCAGGTTGTTCCGACCCTTGACCTTCATTTAAGGCAGATGCGCCGGATGGGTGACACGCCGGTGTCCGGCTGTCACAGAGCGGGCGCAATCCGTTACGCGCCAACGGATACCGATGCGATTCCGCTCTGGACGGTCACCGTGGAGGAACGCAGCGTCGACACCTCCGCGACGTACCGCAGCACCTGGTCCGCTTCATCCCCGCCGAGCGGCTCGCACTCGTTGGCGGCGTTCCGCCGGACCGGGATCAGCTCGAGCCGCGGTTCGTCGCCGAACACGCACCCGGCGAGCAGCCCGTCCGGCCGGTCGGCGGCGAGGTGGCCGAGGCCGTAGAGGATCGGACGGCCCCGGTGCACCTCGACGGCCTGGATCGTGGGCGAGCCGTGCCCGGCCACCAGGTCGGCGCCGGCGTCGATCGCCGCGCGCCCGTAGGTGACCTGGTACTCGGCGAGCTCCGCGCCCGGCAGGCCCCAGTGCATCGAGACGACGACGTGGTCGTGGTCGTTCTTGGCCCGCTTGACGTCCGCGACCAGCCGGTCCAGGTGCTCGGGCACCGGCGTGGTGCGGACGAGCGGCGGGCGGCCCGGGATCTCCGCGACGTGCGGATCAGGCTGGTACGCCGTCGTCGCAAACGCTTGCGCGACCACCGGGAGGTCCGGTTGCGCGGCGAAGGGGCGGCGAAGTGACGTGTACGCGAGAAATGCGACCTTTTCGCCGGATTGCTCGATCACCGCGGGGGTGTGTGCGGCGACGGGATCCGGCCCGGCGCCGCAATACGCGATTCCGGCGTGGTCGAGGACCGCCAGGCTCGCCGGCGGGTGGGGCGCGTCGTTGGCGACCGAGACGACGTCGATGCCGATCGACTTCAGCGCTTCGGCCGCCGCCGCGTCGACGGGGCCTTCGAGGTTGGCGAACCGGAGGTCGGCGCCCTTGAGCAGCGGTTCCAGCTGCTCGAAAGACGGCGTCGGCCGGCCGTGAAGAGTGACGTCTCCGCCCAGTACCAGCGTGATCACGAAACCTGCTCTGCCGAGTGAGTGACGACGAAAGTAGTTGTTACGAATCGTTGCATCTTTGTCTTCCTCCTCCTCACTTGTTCGGGGGACTATGCCACGACTGTTCAAGCACAAAGGGGACTCAGGGTGACCAAGACCCACAGATCCAAGGCGGCCTTCACGCTGGCCGTCGCGTCGGGCCTGGTGCTCGGCGGCGTGGCCGCACCGGCCGCGCTCGCCACACCGAGCGCCGACGCGGTCATCGCCGAGGTCTACGGCGGCGGTGGCAACTCGGGCGCAACGCTCGTCAGCGACTTCGTCGAGCTCGCCAACCGCGGCGCCGCCGCCGCGAGCCTCGCCGGATTCAGCGTCCAGTACCTGCCCGGTTCGGCGAGCCCGTCGAGCACCTGGCAGGTGACGCCGCTGGCCGGCAGCGTCGCGCCGGGCGGGCGTTACCTCGTCGCCGAGAGCAAGGGCTCCGGCGGCACCGTCGCGCTGCCGACGCCGGACGCGACCGGCGCGATCGCGATGTCGGCCACCGCCGGCACGATCGCCCTCGTCTCCGGAACCACCGCGCTGACCTGCAAGACCGCCGCCGACTGCGCCGCCGACGCGCGGATCAAGGACCTCGTCGGGTTCGGCACGGCGACCGTGCGCGAGGGCAACCCGACCGCGGCGCCGTCGAACACGACGTCCGTCGCGCGCGGCACGGCGCTGGCCGACACCGACGACAACGCCGCCGACTTCACCGCCGGCGAGCCGACCCCGACCAACACCGCGGGCGAGTCGACCGGCGGGGACCCCGGCCCGGCGCCGACCCCGGCGAAGATCCACGACATCCAGGGCACCACGCGCATTTCGCCCTTCAAGGACCAGAAGGTCTCCGGCGTCACCGGGGTCGTCACCGCGACCCGGACGTTCGGCTCCCAGCGCGGGTTCTGGCTGACCGACCCGAACCCGGACAGCGACCCGCGCACCAGCGAGGGCCTGTTCGTCTTCACCGGCTCGACGACCCCGGCGGTCGCGGCCGGCGACGCGGTGACCGCGACCGGCACCGTCCGCGAGTTCTACCCGGACGCGCCCGCGACGTCGAACTTCCAGTCGCTCACCGAGCTGAGCAGTGCACAGTGGACGGTCGACTCGCACGGGAACGCCCTCCCGGCGCCGACGGTGCTGAACCCGGACACCGTGCCGGCGACGTACGCGCCGTCGCCGGGCGGCAACATCGAGCCGCTCACCCTGGAACCGGCGAAGTACGCGCTGGACTTCTGGGAAGCGCACGAGAGCGAGATCGTTTCGGTCACCGACGCGCGGGTCGTCGGGCCGACGAACTCGTTCAACGAGTTGTACGTGACGTCGAAGCCGGACCAGCACAAGTCCGTCCGCGGCGGCAGCGTCTACCTGGGGTACGACCAGCTCAACAGCGGCGTGCTGAAGGTTTCGTCGCTGATCCCGTTCGCCGAGCGGCCGTTCCCGAAGCTCAACGTCGGCGACGTGCTGACCGGCGTCACGTCGGGCCCGGTCGAGTACGACGACTTCGGCGGCTACACGCTGTTCGCGAGCGTGCTCGGGACCGAAAAGGACA
This sequence comes from Amycolatopsis sp. NPDC003861, assembly GCF_053605405.1. NCBI lineage: Bacteria > Bacillati > Actinomycetota > Actinomycetes > Pseudonocardiales > Pseudonocardiaceae > Amycolatopsis > Amycolatopsis sp. NPDC003861. Next base: position 16,835 of record NZ_JBSGJD010000039.1, on the reverse strand, counting down.
ACGGGCTGCAGGGCGAGACCACGCGCAAGCAGCGGACCGGCGAGCTCGCCGTCGCGACGTACAACGTCGAGAACCTGGCGCCCGGCGACCCGCAGGCGAAGTACGACCGGCTCGGCGAGGCGATCGTGACGCACCTGGCGACGCCGGACATCGTGAACCTGGAGGAGATCCAGGACAACACGGGCGCGACCGACGACGGCACCGTCGCCGCCGACCAGACGCTGCAGAAGTTCACCGACGCGATCGTTGCCAAGGGCGGCCCGCGCTACCAGTGGCGCTCGATCGACCCGGTGAACGACCAGGACGGCGGCCAGCCGGGCGGCAACATCCGGGTGGCGTTCCTGTTCAACCCGGCTCGTGTGTCCTTTGTGGACCGTCCGGGTGGGACGTCGACGACGGCGGTCGGGGTCGTCCGGGAGCACGGCAAGGCGCACCTGACGGCGTCGCCGGGCCGCGTCGACCCCGCCAATGAAGCCTGGACGACCAGCCGCAAGCCCCTGGCCGGCGAGTTCGTCTTCAAGGGCCGCACGGTGTTCGTCATCGCCAACCACTTCAACTCGAAGGGCGGCGACCAGCCGACGCACGGCCGCTTCCAGCCGCCGACGCGCAGTTCCGAGATCCAGCGGGCGAAGCAGGCGACGGTGCTGCGCGGGTTCGTCGATTCGTTGCTGGCAGCCGATCGCAACGCGAACATCGTGGTGGCGGGCGACCTGAACGACTACCCGTTCTCGCCGGCGGTCCAGACGCTGACCGCGGGTGGCGCGCTGAAGGACTTGATCGCGTCGGTGCCGGAGGCCGAGCGGTACAGCTACGTGTTCGAGGGGCAATCCCAGGTGCTGGACCACATCCTGGCGTCGCGGGCGCCGCGCGGGGTGGACTACGACGTCGTCCACATCAACGCGGAATTCGCCGACCAGGCCAGCGACCACGACCCGCAGGTGATCCGGTTCCGGCCGGGCGCGGGCAACCCGTTGGAGGACGCGTTCTACGACTTCCTCGACTGGTTGGAGCAGGTTTTTGTGAAGTAGGTCTGTTCGCGACGAGGCCACCTCCGGGCGCATTGCCCGGAGGTGGCCTTTCTCGTTTTCGCCACTCCGATGGGTGACCACGGAACCGCGGAGCGTTGACGGCCGTCTTACGGTTGAAGGCACCACAAGGGGAGGGGTGGCGTGGACGGGTATGCGGTGAAGGTCGAGGAGCTGGGCAAGCTCATCGGCGACCTCGACACGGCGGCGGATCGCATGTCGAGCGCCAACAAGAAGCTGGGCGGCGGCGGAGCGTTCGGCGCACTGGGGACGGCGGAGCTGGACAAAGCCGGCGTCGAGTTCGAGGAGGCCTGGCGCTTCGGCATCGCCCGCCTCGGCGAGGCGGCTTCGGAGGTGACCGAGCGGCTGAAGACGGCGAAGCAGAAGTACGAGCAGATCGAGGCCCAGTTCGGCGGTGAGCTGGCCAAGTTCGGCTCGGCGGTGTTCGGAGGTGACCCCCCTGGTGGGGAGCTCACGGGTGGGGTGAAGGGAAAGCACCCGCGGATCGCGCAGCCGGCCGAGGGGCCGGTGGGCGGCGGGTACACCGGTGGAGTGCCGGGGATCGGCGACCTGGCCGAGGGACCGGCGGGTGGGATCGGCGATCTCCCGTCGAAGAGGGGCCGCGAGGGGCCGGCCGGGCGGACTGATTCGGTCACTGAGCCGGGTGAAGCGCCGGTCGGTGGCGGCGTGACGGGCATTGGTCGGCTGGCGGAGCCTGGTGGCCCGGCGGGGCGCGGTGACGGTCCGGTGGGTGGCGGCGTGACGGGCGGGGTGCCGGGGATCGATCGGCTGGCCGAGCTCGCTGACCCGGCGAAGCGCGGCGACCGCCCGCCCGGTGGCGGCGCGACCGGCGGCATCACCGACCTCCTGAACGGCCTCGACCGGTGAGCGCCCGCGACTTCCCGGCACTGGGCTTCGACCCGGCGCCCGGCGACCTCGACGGCAGCACCGACCTGGCCGGCAAGTACCGCGCGGTTGCCGACGACCTGACCGAGGCCGACGACTCGCTCCGCCGGATCGTCCGGAAGCAGGGCGTCTGGCAGGGCGAGGCGAGCGAGGCCTTCGCCCGGCGCGTCGGCCCGCTGCCGGAGTACCTCGACGGTGCCGCCAAGTCGATGAGCCGAGCCGCCGACGCGCTCGAAGGCTGGGCGCAAACCCTCGGCGACCTGCAGAAACGCGCAGCCGACCTGGAGGCCAGAGCGGAAGCGGCGGCCCGGGCGGCCGAGCAGACGCGGGCGAATCCGGACCTGGCCCTGGCGAACCGGACGTTCCCGGATCAGCAGTCTCTGCAGATCGCCCAGCGCCTCCTGGACAACGCCGGCCAGCAACTCCGGACGGCCATCGACGGCTGCCAGAACGTCCAAGACGCGGCGAAGCAGCTCCAGCAGGAACACCAGGACGCCGCGGCCCGGGTCGCGGAGCTGCTGCGGAAGGCCAAGGAGCTCGCCCCGGACGAGCCGGACCTCCTCGACAAACTCGGTGACGCGGTCGGCGGGGCACTTGTCGACTTGTCGAACACCCTCGCGGACGGGTTCGACGAGGCGTGGAACTTCGTCCAGGACCACGCGGAGCTGATCTCCAAGGTCTCGGACGTGACCGGAGACATCGGAAACGCACTCGGCTTCATCGGCGAGTTCCTCCCGTCGCCGGCTAAGGAGGTGGTGGGGGCCGTCGCGACCACCTTCGGGGAGGCAGCGATGGAAGGGCACGCCGTAGCCAAACTGGCGGGCGCCGATGTCGCTCCGGAAACCTTGATCTTCGACGGAATCGGAGCGGGGACCTCGTTCATCGGCAGCTTCTTGCCGACGGGAGGCGAAGCGGTGATGAAGGGCCTCGGGTACGGCGCCTTCGGCGCTCAGTTCCAGGCCGATGCCGGCGCGCGGATGATCGGCACGGACTTCGAGGGGCCGATCGGAGACCTCCTCAACTACTGGGTGCCGAAGGACGTGACCGAGGCTGCCGCTTCGCTCGTGTCGCCGGCCGGAGTGGCGTACTGGAACGCTGCCGAAGCCGGGATGCAGGCTGACAACGCGCCGGAGCGACGGCGTCAGCGTGCGGAAGACGAGGTGTGGAACTGATGCCTCTGGAAATCGACCTGCCGCCCGGGTTCGCCGGCATGCCGGTGGGCACTGACGACAGGCTCAACCGCAGCCACGCCTGGATGGTCGCCGAAAACGTGGCGTCCGGCACGAGCGTCGAGGAGTTCGGCAGCTACCTGATGGCGCTGGTCCCGACCATGCAGGCCAACGGCATCCGCGTGTTCGGCAAGTTCGCGGTCGGCCGGCGCAAGGGCGACGTCGCGACCCTGACGCTCGGCGTGGCGCAGTGGCCGGACACCGCACCCGGCAACCGGGACGCCGTCGTGGCGGCGTTGGCCGAGGAGTACCGCGGCCGCCACAAGCGGGCGGTCGTCCAGCCGGTCCGGCTCCCGATCGGCCCGGCCATCGTGGCGATCAGCGGTGGCGAGTTTCACGTTCCCGAACGGGACGTGCGCACCCAGGTCAAGGCCGAGTACCAGATCCCGCTACCGGACGGCCGGTCCGTGGTGATCCTGTCGGTGGTCGCGGAGTCCGAGGACGCCTGGCCCGCGGTGGCCGAGGCGACCGCGAAGGTGGCGTGGAGCCTGCGCAGCGGGGAAACGCCGTGATCACCGAGTTCGTCTTCACGCCGCACCAGCCGGGGGGACTCGCATGACCGACAACGCGCAGCTGATCGAGGAAATGCGCTGGCAGCTCCGCCGGATCGAAGATCGCAAGGCCGAAAACCAGCGCGTCCTGGCGGCCATCGCGGGGAGCGACCACGCCACTGTCACGTCAGCGGACCGGTCCGTCACCGTGCTCGCCGGGCCCGGCGGGGTCGTCAGCGAAGTACGGCTCGCGCCCGAAGCCATGCGGTTCGACGCCGTCACGCTGAGCCGGACCATCACCGCGGCCATCCGGGAAGCCGTTGCCGCCGGGCGGGGAGCCACCCCGGAACCGGCGGCCGCTCCGGTCCCGAAGGCAGCGCCGCGCAGGCCGGCTCCGGCGGACGACGACGATCCCTACGACACGGTGTTCGATGTCTAGCCCGGTGATGGTGCCGGCCGCGCGCTCGGGCAGCGCCACCGATCTGCTGCTCTGGCTGATGCTCACCGTCGTGCTCGTCGGCCTCATGGCCGCCAGCCTGACGTTACCCGTCAAGCGGGCGGCTCCCCGCGCTGCTTGGCCGCCGCCCGCTTGGCTCGCCAGCCCAGTGCCAACACCGCCTGCACCAGCTCCTGGTAGCTCGGCTTGACCTCCTCGAGGTACCGCTCCAGGTACGCCGCGCGGGCCGTCGACACCGGGCGCGGGTCGTCGCCCGGGGCGAGCCACGTCAAGCCCTGGATGTTGTGCAGCGCCATCTTCCACCAGCGCGTGGCGCGCTCGGCCGCCCTCGCTTCGCGCTCGGTGGCCACTTCGATCGCCGTCGTGGCCGCCTCGATCTCCGTCTCCAGGGCCTCGGCGCGCGCCAGTTCCCACTCGCGCAGGTTCTCCGCCGAACCGCGGGAGAGGGCGATGATCTCCTTGTACCGCATGGCCGCGGTGGCGTCGTCGGTCATCGGTCGTTCTCCGGACGCTGGAACGGGATGATCACTTCGGGTGCGCCGTGCGTCGTGCGGTCGAAGAACAACGCGCGGCCCGGCCGTGGCGACCAGTGCACGACCTGGCCCGCCGCGAACGGGGACAGCTCGTTGCCCTGGACGTCGAGCGCCGCCCAGGTGCCGATGTCGTCCGTGCCGCCGAAGCCCAGCGTGTCCTTGAGCCGGGCGATGCTGCGCCACCAGCCGATCGTGTGGATGCCGTGACCCGGCCCCTGTTTGAGCACCACCCGCAGGTGGTCGAGGCCGCTCTTCAACTGACCGACGGCTTTCGCTTCCAGCACCGGCAAAGCCGCGTCGACGCCGTACAGCAGCAGCACCTTCGCGCCGCCCGACATCGAGCCGGTCAGCGACTCCAGGACGCCGGTCAGGTCGTCCACCAGGGACGCCGCATGGTCCGCACGCAGGCGCTCGGTCAGCTCCATCGCCGCGTCGGCGCACGCTTCGATCGGGCAGCTCAGGATGAACTCGACTTCGCCGGGTTCGTACTGCCGGGCCAGCGACCGCGCCGCCGAGTCCATGATGGACAGTGCCTCGGCGGTCGCCGAGCCGAGCACCGCGACGTTGCGGCCCGGGGCCCGGGGGAGGTCGACGCCGCACGCCGTTTCGGTCACGTCGATCGACTGGCCGAGCAGGGCCCGCGGCTTCGTGCCGGGCTTGAGGTCCAGGTACGCCGGGAACCGTTCCAGGACCGGCTGGTGCGCGCCGTCGAACAGGCGCGGCCGCGGGAAGTGGCCCGCGTACTCCTCCCACAGCCGGTGCTGCAGGCGGACGAACACGTTCTTGCTGCTCGCGTCCGGGATGTGGGCCAGCTGGTTGCCGTGCGCGACACCGGAGTCGTGGTTGATCACCGCGTGCCACTTCGGCGCCGACACCGCCGCGTTGTTCGTCTCGGCCAGCACGCGCCGCGCCTTCGGCATCGCGATCCGCAGCGTGCACTGCTCGAACACCGCCGGCTTGCCCCAGAACGCCTCGATGCCGGCGACGTCCTGACTCGCCAGCACCAGGTGGATGCCCTGCGAGCGGCCGCGCCGCGCGATGTCCTCCAGCAGCTGCGTCGCCGTCGCCGTCACCTGGTCCCGGCCGGCGAACAGGTACTGGAACTCGTCGATCACCGCGACGATCCGCGGCCAGTGCCCGCCCGGATCGGCGTCGCGCAGGTCGGCCAGGTTGGTGACCTCGTGTTCCTTCGCGGCGGCGGACCGGCGGCGCAGCTCGTCGGCCAGGAACCGCAGCAGCGCCAGGCCGAACTCGCGGTCGGTGTTGACGTTGACGCCGACGAGCCGCGCGTGCGGCAGCCAGCTCGCGTCCTTGCGGCCCGGCGCCAGACCGGCGAACGAGACGCCTTCCTTGAAGTCCAGCAGGTACAGCGCCAGCTCGGCGGGCGTGTACCGCGCCGCGAGGCTGCCGAGCAGCGCGTACAGGAAGTTCGTCTTGCCCGAACCGGAGGGGCCGCCGATCAGGGCGTGCGGGCTCGCGTCGCCGATCACGACCTCGACCGGCTCGCCTTCGAAGAACCCGACAGGGGCGCGCAGCTCGCGTGCCGAGTTCTCTTGTCCGAGCTCCGCGGGCAGGAGGTCGTCGAACGACCGCGGCCCGCCCTGCTTGGCGATCAGTGCCTTGGCGATCTTGTCGACGGCCCGGATCACCTGCGCGGACGGCATCGCGGCTTCGAGGTCGACGACCAGGTCGGTGCCGGTCATGCTGCTGATCGCGTGCCTCTCGTCGAGCAGGCTCAGCGTCTCGACGGGTGCGCTCACCGCCGTCGGCACGTCGACCATGATCAGGCAGATGCCCGCGGCCAGCGCGCCGCTCGCGACGCGCTTGAGGTCGCGGGCGCGTTCCGGTTCGAGGGTCTCGCCGTTGCCGTAGAGGACGACGATGCGGTACGGCTCGCCCCGCTGCTGGTTGTGCTGCCGCATTTCCCGCAGCGACGTGAAGCCGGCGGACATGCAGCTGGCGTGGATGCGGCGGATGTGGCCGGCCAGCTCGTCGAGGAGGTCCTCCAGCCGGCCGGGGTCGTACAGCGAAAGCGCGCTGGTGTGGCTGAGCGGGTAGAGGTCCGGCAGGATCGCGGTGAGCTGCCCGATGTCCCACAAGTGCACGCGGACCGCGCCGGGCTCGAACGTCGAAAGCACGCGGACCAGCAGGTTCTGCACGATACCGTCGATCACCGGCCGGGTCTTCGGCGCCGACGTGATCGCCAGGTGCGACTCGTCGAGCAGCGGGACGGCGACGTCGAACGTGCGGGTCGCGTCCCCGCCGGCGGCGGTCGCCGAGCCGACGCGCCACAGCCCGGGCGACGTCAGGCCGGGGTTGTGCCCGACCGTGCCGAGCCAGTCGCCCGGAGGCAGCCCGGCTGGGCCGGGTGCGTTCTGCGCGACCAGTTCCCGCAGGGTCGCGGGGCCTTGGCTCCAGTCGGTGTAGAAAGCGCTTCGCACCGTCCCGAGCGCGCCGAACACTTCGTGCGCGGCGGGATGGCGTGACCACTCGTTCTGCTGCTCGGCACTGGCGTGGTTCATGCCGACCTTGACGATGTCCTGCTCGAGCTGGAGCTTGGCGAGGTCGGCCTCCGCGGCTTGGCGCGCGCCGGCCGCCGCGCCCAGCACCAATCCGATCTGGTGGCGGACCCGGTCGAGCGCGGTCTCGACCCGGTTGCGTTGCTCGGCTGACTTGTTGGCCATCGGCGTCCCCAAGAAAAGGTGTCCCCGGAAAAGGATTACAGGCGCGACCGGTATCCGCTCACCAGATCTTCGGCAGCGTGCAGGCGGACGAGGAGCTGGTCCAGCCCCTCGCCGGCCTGTGCGTACTGCAACGGAAGCCAGGGATCGGCCTTGGCCTGGGCATCCACGAGAGCTTGCCGGGCTTCTCCGAGCAGGCTTGTGGCCCGTTCGGAGTGGGCGCGCGCGTCGGCGAGCCCGGTCACGGCAGCGGTGAGCAGCTGGTGGAGTTCGGCGAGCGTCATCCGGCTTACAGACGCGCCGAGTAGGAGTCGGCGGAGGAAATGCTTGCTTGGACGGTGCTCTGCAAGCCGTTGATGCCTTGCAGGGCTTCCGCCAGGAGTCCGTGCGCCTGGCTCACTTCGTGCTGGCTGCTCCCCTGCGTCGCCTGTGCGAGCGACTGCTGGGCTTCTTCGAGAGACTGCGCTGCCTGCTGCAGGGCGGCGATGCTCGCGGACGCCTTCTCGTTGGCGAGCGCGATGCCAGCGCGGATCTCTTCGACTCCGGCCATCGGGCCTCTACTCCTCGAAATCTGGTGTCGTACGGGGGACGGATTCCATTGAAACAGATCCAGCGACTCAGCGTGATCATCAGACTTTGCCGAGTGATCGCGGGCCCGGAATCAGCAAGGCCCCGGACGTGGGAACGTCCGGGGCCGGGCCGATCACGGTCTGTGCGGGGGTCGTCCCGACGCCAGTACCGCACCTTGAAGTCGCTGGCCAGCGCTACCCCAGGTCAGAGCGGTTTCAGTGCCACTGCTGGCCTTTCTCGACAGGGGCGGGCGAGGTGCTGGTGAGACTAGCGCGACCGGAGTAACCGCTTGCGGTCAGCCCTGTTCGTAACTCCCCGTACAGGCGCAGAAATTCCCAGCACCGAAGGCATTTCACGTTCCGGTGGGCCGAAAGTGCCGCGCAACTGTGTCCCGGACATACCCACGGTGGGTCGCGCGAGCGGCCGACGGAGGCCGAGACGACGAAACGCCGGGCGGCCCGTGAAAGGCCGGCCCGGCGTCCGTCTGATCAACCGGCGGAGGATACAGGATTCGAACCTGCGAGGGCGTGAACCCAACACGCTTTCCAAGTCTGCACGCGGCCGTATGCGGGGGTTCGGTCAGTCGAAAGCAGCAGGTCGGAGCGTTGTCTGCTCCTCGGTGGACGCCTATGGACCGGCGTGAATGAGACTAGAAGTGAGACTGGCTCACGTGTCGGGCGGCTGAGCCGGCTGACGCGGATCAGCGCGGCCCGGGGCCGGGTGTCACGGCCACCTGTCACGCTATGATTTCAGATGGGTGCTCTAAGTAGCATGTGCAAGCGATCGACCGCATGAGGTGATGTGTACCTCATCCTCGGTGAAGCACAAATGCTCCTAAGATGCTCCTAACCGAGGAGGACGGGAGCGTGTAGTGGACGAGGCGCAGTTAGCCAGCCTCATATGGTACCTCCAGGGCTTTGGGGCCGAGGAGTCAGGAATCGAGGCTAAGCGTGCGGCAGACAAGCTTCCGACCAGCGTAGTTGACACGCTCAGCGCGTTCGCCAACACGCCCGGAGGCGGCACACTCCTCCTGGGTATTGACGAGGCCAACGGGTTCGCCGTGACCGGCGTAGCGGATCCCGGCAAGATGCAGGCAGACCTCGCGGCGATGGCTCGGACGCAGCTGACGCCGCCACTGCAGCCAGTGATCAGCTTGGCGAGCATCGACGGCAAGTCGGTCGTTGTTGCAGAAGTTAATGAGCTTCCGCGCGCCGAGAAGCCTTGCTACGTGACCGCCCGTGGCTTGAACCGAGGGAGCTACATACGGGTAGCTGATGGTGATCGTCGCCTTACAAGCGAGGAGATCCAGCAGCTGATGGCGGACCGAGGGCAGCCTCGGTTTGACCATGAAGTAGTCGCCGAGGCTTCTGTCGATGACCTTGAATCAAGCAGTGTTGAAACCCTTCTCGAACGCGCGCGTGACTCAAACCCCCGAATTTTCGGGGATACGGACGATGTATCTGTACTGAAGATGCTCGGAGTTCTCAAGGTTGACTCCGATGGTGAATTACATCCATCGCTAGCTGGCGTTTTGGCTCTAGGCCGGTACCCGCAACAATTTTACCCACAGTTGTGTCTCACGTTTGTCCATTACCCCCACAAGGTGGGCGACGTTGCGTCCGGAAGTACAAGGTTCCTGGATAACGTCAGAATTGACGGCCCCATTCCGTACATTGCACGCGAGGCGCTAGCGGTTGTTAGGCGAAACATGAGCCGACGCGCCCTGATTAGCGGCAGTGGCAGGGAGGATGTTTGGGAGTATCCGCCGGAAGCCCTGCGTGAGGCAATTGTAAACGCATTGGTTCATCGTGACCTGAGTCCCGGCTCTCGTGGGACGCAAGTCCAAGTGGAGATGTATCCGGATCGATTGCGTATCTTGAACCCTGGTGGCCTATATGGATCTGTTGATATCAGCCGTCTTGGCGAGGAGGGTGTCTCGTCCTCGCGAAATGGATTGCTTCTAAGAATCCTGGAGGACGTGCCGATTCCCGGCGAGAGTCGCACCATTTGCGAAAACCGTGGTTCAGGGATTCGTACGATGCGGCTCGAGTTGGCTCGCGCAAGCATGAGTCCGCCAGAATTCAAGGATAAGGTTACCTCTTTTGAGGTTGCAATGCCGAATCACACTCTATTTGACGATGACACCGTAAGGTGGCTTAGTCGAATCGGTCCGGAGGGGCTTCGGGATACGCAGCGAACTGCTCTTGCATTGATGAGGCGGGGCGGAATCCTTGATAACGCTCGCTACAGAGCGGCGACGGGTATCTCTGATAGTCGTGTTGCAACCGGTGAACTACAAGACTTAGTAGCACGGGAACTAGTGGACCAGCGCGGCGAGCGAGGTGCAGCAAAGTACTTTTTGAGCGAGTATGCGAAGTCTATCGGATCAACCGAGGAGCGGCGCCATCGCCCCAATCGCCGAAAGCAAATAAAGGACCTACTGGCGCTTCGCGGCGAGATGTCAAAGGCGGAGATTAGCGTTGCACTGAACATCAACCCAAAAACCGCCGAGCATTGGCTGGGCCGCCTCAAAAAAGAAGGCGAGATAGAGTTCACCGAAGCGGGACGTGGTACTAAGAATACAAAATACAGGCTCACTGCCAAAGGAAGTCAGCCTGAACTGTTCTCGGCTGCCGAACTAGATGATGTGGAATGAGGCCAAAATGGGCCGGTTCTGGAACCTGATCGATGGAATCTCGCGGAGTCTGACGACTGCGCGGGGTGTGGGACAGTGCGCCTCTCGCTGACGAGGGTATCCAGGCTTATCCTGTTATGAGGGTGTGGCCCGGTGAGATTCGAACTTCATACTGGACGGGTTTTGAGTGGATCTCTGATACCTGGCCTGGCCTGCTACGACGTGGTGTTCGGACCGTCCTGGGGGGCGATGGGGGAGTCCTGGGTCTGCTCGCCGCCGTCTGGCGACTCGGTCGCCGTGGTGCTGGCGGCTCGCCGGCGCGGTGGGCCGAGCGGTTCCTGTTGAATGCCAAGGAGCCAGAACAGATCGTCGAATCGGGTGAACCCAGAAATCTGTCGTACGCCAGTGGTGGATTTCGTGTACTCCATGAGGGCCGGAACTTCTGGCTGTGTCTCAAGAACCAGATCTCTGAGTCGCATGAGGTGCTCTTCTAGCTGGGGGCGGTCAATCTCAAACAATGCGTCGGTTATTTTCTGGAATCCGGACATTGCGTCGTCGATTGCTTCGGGAAGCGGTATGCGTTCTTCTGGGTGATCTTCTAAGTCTTGCTTAAGTATCTTGGGCATTTTTCCGGACTCCAGAAGCGGAGTCTTAGAGAGTGTGATCGTGGGAGTGATGACAACTTCGTTGGGTTGAGTTCCTCTGCTCTGTTGAATGTTTCCGGATATGGGCGGCATTGCCCGATGGGCGACGTAGTTGCGAAGGCCCTCGACCAATCTGTATCCGAAGTGCTCGTCGTATGCCTGCTTGGTTGCAAGAGTGAAGTTGCTGAGTTGTTGGGAGTCTTTTCCGAACCGGTCGGAGATATCATGCCGAGCTTGGTCAATGCACAGTCTCCAGATGAGAACAAAGGAGACAATTGATGCATTGAGCTCTTCAGCTGTCTCTCTGACTTCGTTCTCGCGAAGATATCCTCCTAGTTTTCCGACGATGTGGTCAAAAGTCATTTTTGCGCCCACGACTAGGCGAGTTGATAGCCTGGCTGCGTAAGATCGACAGTAACTGATGGCACCTCGAATTTCCCGCTCTTCATCCTCCAAGACGGGCCGCAAAATTCCGACGGACATGTCTGAGTTGCCAGTTCCGTGTCCTAGCTTTACTAGGGATAATGTCATTAGTTCCTTCTAGTTTGGTTGAGAAGAGTCTCGCGAAAGCGCCATGCTCGCTCTAGAATGCATGCGCCAGGGGATGCCATCGGTTCCTGTGTGAGTAGTCTCTTCACGCTCGCGTCTGTGAAGGGCACACCATCTGAGACCGTCGATGACTCTGAGGCTGTCACGAGCACACCCTCGGCGTTGACGTCGACGGCGCCGCCAAACAGTTCGTCAAAGACGTCATCGTTAATCACGGCAACGGTCAAGATGGTTGCTGTGAGGGTGAGAGTGTCGAGTCCTATCCCAAGGCAGTAGGCGGTAACACTGCCATTCTCCCGCGCGGCCTGCAGGTCGCGGTAAAGCGACCAGTTTTCATAGTCGAGCGGCTCGCCCTGGCTGCCGTCGCGCTCCGGCTCGCCGAGGATCTCCTCGGAGTACTCCCGGACCATGCTGCGCCACAGGTCGAAGTCGTTCTCCTTGTCCCATGCCGCCACCGAAGACGGCTGGAACTCGCCAGCCGGGATGAGGCCGTAGATGCCAGCGGCCGTCGCCACCTTCGCCGGGTCGCGCCAATGCAGGAGGAACGTCGCCTTGCCGGTGTCGCGCTGGCGGCGGAGCGTCAGGGTCTCGATCGCGGGCATGACCGGCCGACGCTCCAGGTCGAACGGGTCGCCGATCAGGCCGCGCAGCGGAAGTTCCGACCAGTCCGCGCGCGGCATCTTCCGGTTCGGTGCCTGTGCGACAGCCAGCTCGTGCGCGATGGCCTCGGACAAGTCGAGCTTGTCGAAGTACGTCGCCAGGCCGAACGTCATCCGCTCGTTCGACTGCGTCAGGTCGACGTCCAACAGTCGGTAGCTCGTGCGGTTCTCGAACAGCGACGGCGGGTCCAGGTACTTGATCGCCGACGTGTAGCGCTCGAAGCGCCGGCCAGGCGCGCGGAGCGGCAACGCCTTATCCGCCTCGGGTTCGGTGCCGGTGACCGTGATCGGGACCCGGTGGTCCGACCACTCAAGCTTGATGTCCTCCAGGCGCACCGGCGCCGGCGGCATCCACTCGCGCCGGGCGATCAGCGGTGCCTTTCCGATGCGCGCCTCCGGCCGGTACAGCGACGCGGCCGCCTCGGCGAGCTCGCGCCTCCGCGTGTTGAGCTCGCGCCGCATCCGACGCCACTCCTCCTGGCTCACTGCGACCGGGTCGACCTCGTTGACCAGCGCGGACGTCGACGGCGGAGCGACGGGCTGAAGCAGTTCCTTGGACAGCCCGAGGCGCGAGGGGGAGATGCTGAGCTGGTTGGCGACCCGCAGCAGCGTGTCCAGGTCTCGGACCTGCCGTTGACCGGTCTCGATCTTCGAGATGTACGACTGGTCCATGTTGAGGATCTGGGCCAGATCGGCCTGGTTGAGCCCGTTGGCCTTCCGGTACTCCTTCAGGACCTCGGCAAGCAGGCCGGTGTTCAGTTCGACCTCGGTTGTCGACCTCGGCGAGAGCCACGGCTGGTCTGCTTCCACTGGGGGCAAGTCCCTTCGTTTCGATCTTTCTCGGCTGCGATCGGACGGAATGGATGGTGCTTGACCTGCGGTTATGCCTGGCTGTCATGCGGGAGCGGCGTTAGGACTGTCCGGCCTTGGACTGTGGTGGTGCTCACGGGCGAAGCTAGCTCCATGATCACGAACCACGGACCGAACGGCCGGACATCACGACCGCTTCTCAAGCTCCTCTACCCGCCGGCGGAGGTCGGCAACCTCGGCTCGGAGAGCGGAGACGTCATCGGCGGGCGCGCTCTCATCCGGGAGGCTCCGGACGAACGTGCCTCGCCCGGCGGCGGACTCGAGGACGCCGGCGTGCTGCAGCTCGCGGATGGCGTTGTGGACGGTCAGCTCGGCGACTTTGTACGTGCCGGCCAACGCCTTGAGCGACGGAATCTTCTCGCCGAGCGCGAACTCGCCGGCCCGGATGCGTCGGACCAGGTCATCCCTGATCTGTGCGCCTAGCGGCTGCGCTCCCTGCTGATCGATAGGCATCTCGCCAGGGTACGCAGAAAACCAACATCACCCTAATGCGCCACACGTGCGACCTTGACTTACCTGAGAACCATAAGGTGCACTAAGGTGCAGCAAGGCACTCAAGCGAAAGGCTCCTCATGAAGTCCGCGCACATCACCAACCGCATTGTCCGTGCCGCTGTGGACGGCGTCTCCGCTGTTCACCAGCACTGCCCGGACGGGCTGGACGAGTCCGCCATCGACGCGCTGATCGCCGAGGTCGACCAGGAGTTGACCGCCGCGACGGCCGTGGCCGAGATCCGCACCCGGCACACGTTCACCGACCCGCAGCACGCCAACCGCACTCGCCGACGCACCAGCCGCGCGGCGCTGAGGGTCCTGCCGTTCCGGCTCGACACCGCCGAGGCGACGGAGAGCGGTGAGGCCGCATGACCGTCCGACTCGTCATCTCCGCATTTGGCCCCGACACGGCGGCTCATCCCGCCAAGAACGCGCACGCCGCGTCGGGTCTCCCGATCAACCACCACGCAGGTAGCTACTCGGAGAGGTCTCCCATGGTAAGCACCCTGACTCCCCGCGCGATCGAGCGTTTGGCGATCCGCCGGTTCACCGACACCGGCCAGTCCTGGGCCAAGGCTCCCGCCGCCACACGCCGGACCTGGCTCGCGGAAATCGAGCCCGTTATCCGCGCCGAACACGGCATCGCGCTCGACGCCGTCTGGCACGGCGGCGGCTGGCAGGCATCCGGCCAGACCGACCTGTTTGACGTCTCGGAGGTGGCCTGAGATGTCCACGCAGATGCTGATGGTCCTCGGTGGCCTCGCGCTGGTCGGCGTGTTCTCCGTGTGGCGCTCCGGCCGCAAATCCGCGGTACGGGCTCAGAAGGGCGTTCGCGAGGTCACCCGCATGACGGGCAACACGATCCGGCTGGTCCTGGCCACGGCGATCATCGCGTTCGTTCAGTGGCTGGTGATCGTGAAGATCCAGAACACCACCGCCACCTGGATCGCGTTGCTCGTGCCGGCGTTGCTGGCCGCCGCCACGATCGTGCGGCTGATGGCCATCACCGAAATCGTCCACACCACCCGTGGGGGTCGTCGCTGATGTTCGGCAAGAAGAAGACCGAAGACGACGCCATCGCGGCCGCCGTCGTCCACACCCTCTTGTCCGGCCTTAAGCCGGAGCACCGCAGTGGCGTCCTCGGTGAGCTGACCGACGACCAGCGCCGCCTGGTCCTCGACGCCGAGTTGGAAGGGCGTCAGGACCGTTGGAACCGCACGCACGACACGAAGTGGGGGGAGAGCTGATGAGCACCGAAACCCTGGTCCCGCAGGACGCGAAGCATCAGCCGCTGACCGAGGCCGACAAGCTCGCTCAGGACGCCGCCACCGCCGCGAAGGTCCGCCGGCTGTCCAACCACCCCGACGTCGTGGCGCTACGGGTGGAGAAGGTCCGCACGCAGATCGACGCCGTGATCTGGCTCGGGATCTTCCTGGGCCTGGCCTTTACCATGGTCAACGTCCAGTCCTTCGCTGCCGCCGGCGCGGCCACCTGGTCGCTTGGGTGGCTGGCCGGGTGGCTGCTGGACCCGATGGTGTCGCTCGTGCTCGTGGCGGTGCTGCGGGCGGAGCAGGTGACCGCCCGGTACCAGGTCGACACCGGCCGGTGGGCGCACCGGACGAAGTGGTTCGCGTTCCTGGCCACCTACGTCATGAACACCTGGAAGTCCTGGACGCACTTCGACGTCGCCGGGGTGGTGCTGCACTCGGTGCCGCCGGTGCTGGTGTTCCTCGCGGCGGAGACCGCGCCGGTGCTGCGGGACAAGCTCACCGAGGCCGTCATGGCCGCCGCCGGCACCGCGTTCACGGGACAGCCCAACGCCGACGCTCCCGCCGCCACGCCTGCTCCGGCGGAGGACCGCGTGGGGGAGAAGCCCGCTCCGGTCGCCCGGCCGCGTCGTCGTCCGGCCCGCAAGCCCGCCGCGAAGCCCGCGCGGAAGCTGCGCGGGGACTACCTGGCCGACGCCCGCGCCGCGTGGGCACCGGGCATCGAGATCACCCCGGCCTGGGTTCGGTCCGTCTGCCCGGAGATCTCGCGCGGCACCAGCAAGAACGTCGCCGACGACCTGATCGCCGAAACCGCCCGCCCGGCAGCCCTGCCGGTGCCCGCCGACCAGCCCGTGACCGTCGACCAGGAGGAGGCCGCCTGATGTCCACCACCGCCGACCACACCCCCGAGTCCGTGAACGGACCCGACCCCGAAGGACCTCTCTCCGTGAACAGCACGCCCGACCCGTCCAAGAACACCCCGGTCGACGCGCCCGTGAACGGCCCCGTGAACACCGACCCGGCCGCCACCGACACCGCCGTCACCCGCGCCGGGAACGTCGTCCCGATCCGCCCCGACACCGCCCGCACCCCAGAGGAGATCCCGGAGCAGGACCGGCCCGCCGCCGACGCGGCGGAGCCCGGCACGGTCCGGCTGGTCGACCCGCCGGTGACCAAGGCGACGTGGTGGGAGACCGCCGGCCACGCCACCGCCCGGCCGCTTGTCGCGCGCTGGCTGACCTCCGCCGAGGAATTCAAGTCGCGGGCCCGGTTCCTGGTCCGCTACGCCGCCCACACCACGGCGTTCCACGCGCTGCGGGTGCCGGTGTACGTGCCGACCGCGTTCCTGCGCTCGTTCGGCGCGACCGGACGCCTGGTCGCCCGCCTGCGCGCGTGGGTGTACGACGCGGAGTCCCACCCGGTCCGCATGAACGCCCGCGACCGCGCCGACGCCGAGCTGTACATGAAACTGCGCGAGATCCGCAACGACACCGTGCGCCGCCGCATGGGACCGGTGATGTTCGCCGTGGTCGTGCTGCTGGCGATCGTCTACCTGTGCATCACGTTCGTCACGCCGTTCTGGAACTGGACGGCGTTGGTGGTCGCGATGACGCTCGTGGGCTGGTGGGGCGCACCGGCGGACAAGCCGGTCGCCGGCCGCGCCGTGGACTCGGTCAAGACACCCAAGCTGACCTCGTCGATGATCGAGGACGCCCTCTGCTCCCTCGGCATCGGTGGCCTGAACCAGGCCTACGCCAAGGGCAAGCGCATCGAGTTCCCGAACCCGATCGCCCGCGACGGCGACGGCTGGCGCGCCGACGTCGA
>NZ_JBSGJD010000038.1:0-48978 GCF_053605405.1 Amycolatopsis sp. NPDC003861 | reverse complement strand
GGCGGGCGGTGCACCTCGCCGCGGCGCCCGCGCAGGACGCGCACGGGACGGAGGGGCGCCGGGACCGGGGTCGCCGGGCGAACGTGTCCGCGTTCGGCCAGAATGGACATCCGAACCTCCTCGAAACCCTGGTGTCCGCCCGTTTCCGGGGCCGGGAGCGGCCCGTGGATCAAGGTCGAACAGGCGTTCTATCGAACGCCCGTGCGAAGGTCTACCACCTGCCACCGACAAAATCGAGCGGACACGGCGTGTCGATCGAACAGATGTTTGAAATCGTCGTGCCCGGGGGCTAACGTCGGTGACCAGGGCATCTGCCGGGCAGATGCCGCCGGCGAGCCTGCCCGCAACCCCGCGGGCGGCGGCCGGCGCGCAGATACGTGCAGCGAACGTCTGGGAGGCGACGCAGTGGCGAAGGAGAACAAGGCGGGCAGGACCAGCGGGTCCCCCGGCGGCTCGGGCAAGGTGCACGCCATGCCCGAGGTGTACGACGTGGACGAGACCCTCACCGTCCGCCAGCAGCAGGTGCTCGACGTGATCCGCACGTGGGTGAGCCGGTTCGGCTACCCGCCGAGCGTCCGCGAGATCGGCGAGGCGGTCGGGCTGACGTCGACGTCGTCGGTCTCGCACCAGCTGCGCGCGCTGCAGCGCAAGGGCTACCTGCGCCGGGACGCGAACCGCCCGCGCGCGGTCGGTGTGCTCGCGGCGACCGACGACAACCCCATGGGCATCGAGATGGACCAGCAGCCGGTCATGCCGAAGGCGGCGTACGTGCCGCTGGTCGGCCGGATCGCCGCCGGTGGCCCGGTGCTGGCCGAGCAGGCCATCGAGGACGTGTTCCCGCTGCCGCGGGAGATCGTCGGCGAGGGCGAGCTGTTCCTGCTGAAGGTCACCGGTGACTCGATGGTCGACGCGGCCATCACCGACGGCGACTGGGTCGTGGTCCGCCAGCAGCCGGACGCGGACAACGGCGAGATCGTCGCGGCGATGATCGACGGCGAGGCCACGGTCAAGACGTTCAAGCGCAAGGGCGGCCACATCTGGCTGATGCCGCACAACGAGGCGTACGAGCCGATCCCCGGCGACGACGCCACGGTGCTCGGCAAGGTGGTGGCGGTGCTCCGCCGCCTCTAGGGATTGGCTTCCGGGCTTTCGCACGGCCCGGGAGATTCACCGGATCGGATGATCTTCGGCCGTGGGGAGCCGAACCAGCCGAGACCGACCATGGCGACCGTGATCCCGGCGGCAGGCAGGACGGGGAGCCCGGCCCCGTCCTCCGCCGAGCCGGACGACGCGCTCGTGCCGGTCAAGGTCGTTCCCTCCGCCGGTGCGACGGACTGCGCGGCCAGTGCCGCCGCGCCCCGCACCGCGCGGAGGGGCTCGCCCGCCGCTCAGCCTCGGCGGCGACGCAGCCTGCTGAACCCGAACCAGCCCAAGCCCGCCACCGCCACCGCGATCCCCGCCGCCGGGAGGATCGGCACTCCGCCGCCGTCCGAAGATCCGCCGCCGGCCGTGCTCGATGCCGGGGTTCCGTCCGACGCCGGCGCTGCCGAAGCAGCCAACGCCGCCGCGCCCTTCACCGTGCGCAGCGGCTGGCCCACTCCTTCACTTCCCGAAATCAGCGTGCCGTCCGGGTCGAACGCGATCGACTCGCCCTGCTTCTCCCCCGGCAACGGGATTCGCACCGGGTTGCGCTGCAGGGCCGCCAGGACGTCGCCGTCCGGGGCCGCGTACACGTACGCGTCCGTGTACGTCCTCAAGGCCACCGCGCTGCCGTCGGCCATCGAGGCTCCGCCCGTCACCAGGACCGAGCCGATCGAACCGACCGGGCCGCCCTGGGTGTCCGTGGTGGCGATCTTCACCGTTCCGACCTTCTCCAGCGTGGTCGGGCCCGGGCTCGCCAGCGGCCCCGACGGCCGGTAGACCCGGGCCTCGCCGAGGATGTCCTTGGTGATCAGGTACGGCGTGCCCGCCTTGTCCATGATCAGCGCTTCGGTGTCGTGCTGGCCGTCCGGGTAAGTGAGCCGGTGCAGGGTCACCTTGCCCTGCGGGTTCATCTCCAGCAGGGCGACCGTCAGCCGGCCCTTCTTGTTGTCGCCGGTGTCGGACAGCCACAGCGTCCCGTCCGGCGTGCGGGCCAGGTCCTCGACGTCGAACGGGTCGGTCTTGTCCGTGAGGACCTTCTGCACCTTGCAGTCCCGGCCCAGTACGAACACCTGGACCTTGCTGCCGCCGTCGTTGATCGCGTACAGCTTGGAGCCGTCGGAGACCAGGCCGGACAGCTCGCCGATCCGGGAGTCCTTCATCGTGCACAACGGCTCCGGCGCCGGAGCCGCCCAAGCGGGGGCCGCCCCGCCCAGCACGATCGTGAAGACCAGAACGACAGCCCAGCGCACCCAGCCACCTCCGTAGTGTGCGACCGGAGTGGTCGCACACTACGGAGACGTGTCAGGCCCTGGTCGAGTTGGTCTCGTACTCGCGCAAAGCCGCCGCGAGGTCCGGGCGGACCCGCACCAGCAGGCGCGTGCCCTCCTCGGCGTGCTCCTCTTCGAGGACCTCGCCGTCCGCGTGCGCCCGCGCGACCAGCTCGCCGCGCGAGTACGGCACGAGGACCTCGACCGTGACCTCCGGCCGCGGCAGGCGGTCGGCGATCACCTCGACGAGCTCCGGGATGCCCGCCCCGGTCCGGGCCGAGACCTGGACCGACCCGGCCAGCGCGTGCCGCAGACGGGCCAGGCTGACCTCGTCGGACGCGTCGGTCTTGTTGATCACCAGCAGCTCCGGCGGGAGCGGCTCCTTGCGCTTGCGCGTGATCTCGCCGAGCACCTCGCGCACCGCGCTGACCTGCTCCTCGGGTGCCGGGTCGGACCCGTCCACCACGTGCACGAGCAGGTCCGCGTCCGCGGCCTCCTCCAGCGTCGAGCGGAACGCGTCCACCAGCTGGTGCGGCAGGTGCCGCACGAACCCGACGGTGTCGGTCAGCGTGTAGCCGCGGCCGTCCGGCGTCTGCGCGCGCCGGGTGGTCGGGTCGAGGGTGGCGAACAGCGCGTCCTCCACCAGCACCCCGGCCCCGGTCAGGGCGTTGAGCAGGCTCGACTTGCCGGCGTTGGTGTAACCGACGATCGCCACGCTGGGCACCTCGTTGGCCAGCCGCCGCCCGCGCTTGGTCTCGCGGATGGTGTCCATGGCCGCGATCTCCCGGCGCAGCTTCGCCACGCGCTTGTTGATCCGCCGCCGGTCGGTCTCGAGCTTGGTCTCACCGGGACCGCGCAGGCCGACGCCGCCGTTCGCGCCACCGGCGCGGCCACCGGCCTGCCGGGACAGCGACGCACCCCACCCGCGCAGTCGCGGGATCAGGTACTGCAGCTGGGCCAGCTCGACCTGCGCCTTGCCTTCCTTGGACCGGGCGTGCTGGGCGAAGATGTCGAGGATCAGGGCGGTCCGGTCGATCACCTTGACCTTGACCTTCTCCTCGAGCTGCCGCAGCTGGCCCGGCGAAAGCTCGCCGTCGCAGATCACGGTGTCGGCGCCGGTGGAGCCGACGATGTCCCGCAGCTCCCGCACCTTGCCCGAGCCGATGTAGGTGGCCGGGTCCGGCTTGGTCCGCCGCTGGATGAGGCCTTCGAGGACCTCCGAGCCCGCCGTCTCGGCCAGGCGCGCGAGCTCGGCCAGCGACGCCTCGGACTGCAGGGCCGTGCCTTCGGTCCACACGCCGACCAGCACGACGCGTTCGAGCCGCAGTTGCCGGTATTCGACCTCGGTGACGTCGTCCAGCTCCGTGGACAGCCCCGCGACCCGGCGCAGCGACGCGCGGTCTTCGAGCTCCATCTCGCCGGTCGACGGGTCGTACAGGTCGTCGTCGTGGTCTTCGGTGTGTGTCAGTTCTGTCATCGTGCCTCCATGTTCCCACGATTCGCCGCGGGAACCGAACTTTTACGTGCTGGGATAGGTGGCGAGGTAGATCGCGGTGCGCTCGGCGCCGGGGCGCCGCGGGCGCGCGCGGAACTCCTCGAGCAGGGCGTTGAGCCGCGTTTCCAGCTCTGCCCGCTCCTCGGGGGCCACCTGGACGACGAGGCGCGTCTGGTGCACGCCCTCGAAACCGGTTTTGGCGATCTCGGCCAGATAAGCCTCGAGCATCGCCTGGTCCAAGCCCTTGTCACCGCATGAGTCGAGTGTCCACGAAAGCCCCGTCGAAAGATACGGAATTTCCCGGGCGCCCCGGGTCCCGCGGCGCGGGGGCTGCGCGGCGAGGAAGCCGGTGTCGACGAGTTTGCGCACGTGGTGCAGGGTCGTCGCGGGGTCCCGGCCCAGCCTTTCGGCCAGCTCCTTGTTCGTCAGCGCCTCCGAAAAGGTCAACCGGATGATGCGCAGCCGTATTCCGGAGGCCAGCGCGGCGGCCTCGGCTTCGGTGGCGGCACGTCGTTGCTCAGGGGACACGCGCACAGCTTAGAGCGAACAGTGATTGACACTTTCCAATCACTCGGGCCAGACTCGGGAGCCATGCACAGGGGGTCACTCTTCCGCCACGCGGACTTCCGGCGGCTCTGGGCCGGCGACACGGCCAGCCAGTTCGGCACCGCCGTCGGGTACACCGCGATTCCGCTGCTCGCGGCCGTGACGCTGGCCGCGACGCCGTTCGAGATGGGGCTGCTGACCGCGGCCGAAACGCTCGCGTTCCTGCTGATCGGGCTGCCCGCCGGGGTGTGGGTGGACCGGCTGAGCCGCCGCCGGGTCATGCTCACCGCCGACTTCACCCGCTTCGCGCTGCTGCTCACCGTGCCGCTCGCGTGGTGGGCCGGAGTGCTGACGCTCGTCCAGCTCGTGGTGGTGATGCTGTTCGTGGGCATCGCGACGGTGTTCTTCGACGTCGCGTACCAGTCCTACCTGCCGTCGCTCGTGGGGCGGGAGCACCTGCTGGAGGGCAACGCGAAGCTGCAGGCCGTCCAGTCGACCGCGCAGATCGCCGGACCGGGCGCGGCCGGCGTGCTGGTCCAGGTCCTCAACGCGGCGAACACCGTGCTGGTCACCAGCCTCGGCTACCTGACGTCGGCCCTGTTCCTGCTGCGCATCCGCGCGGTCGAACCGGCGCCGGAGCGCGACGGCCACGCCCGGCTGCTCCCGCAGATCACCGAAGGACTGCGGTTCGTGTTCTCCGACAAGCCGCTGCGGGCGACGGTGGGTACGACCGCGACGGCGAACTTCTTCGGCGGCGCGTTCACCGCCGTGTACGTGCTGTTCCTGACCCGGACCGTCGGGCTGGCCCCGGCCGCGGTCGGCGTGCTGCTGGCGGTCGGCGGTGCCGGCGGGATCCTCGGCGCGGTCTGCTCGGGCGCGCTCACCCGCCGGATCGGCCAGGCGCGGTCGATCTGGCTGGTTCCCCTGTGCACCCTCCCCGGCCACCTGCTGCTCCCGCTGGCCGCGCCGGGCTGGCGGCTCGTCCTCGCCGGGTTCGGGTCGGCGCTCGGCTGGTTCGGGATCATCGTCTACAACGTGGCCTCGGTCTCCTACCGGCAGGTGATCTGCCCCGACCGGCTGCTCGGCCGGATGAACGCGAGCGTGCGGTTCGTCGTCTGGGGCACGATCCCGCTCGGCGGCCTGCTGGGCGGCGCGCTCGGCGAAGGGCTCGGGTTGCGCGGCGCGCTGTGGGTGGCCGTGGCCGGCGAGGCCGCGTCGGTGCTGTGGGTGGTCTGCTCACCCTTGCGGCACATGCGCGACCTGCCGACCGAGGCGAAAACCGGTTCCGCCGCACCCTAGAGTTGCTTCATGAGTACCCCGTACGAACGCCCACGAGTCCCGGACAAGGTCGGTGTCGACGGTCTGGAGGCCAAGTGGGTACCCGTATGGGAGTCCACCGGCGCCTACCGCTTCGACCGCACCAAGACCCGGGACGAGATCTACTCGATCGACACTCCCCCGCCGACGGTCAGCGGGTCGCTGCACATCGGGCACGTCTTCTCCTACACCCACACCGACGTCCTCGCGCGGTTCAAGCGGATGCGCGGGCTCGAGGTCTTCTACCCGATGGGGTGGGACGACAACGGCCTGCCGACCGAACGCCGGGTGCAGAACCACTTCGGCGTGCGCTGTGACCCGTCGCTGCCCTACGACCCGGGCTTCCGCGCCCCGGAGAAGCCGGGCAAGGACGTGGTCTCGATTTCGCGGCGCAACTTCGTCGAGCTGTGCGAGGCGCTGACCGAGACCGACGAGCAGGTCTTCGAGCAGCTGTGGCGGCAGCTCGGGCTGTCGGTCGACTGGACGATGACCTATCAGACGATCGGGCACGACTCGCGGCTGATCTCGCAGCGCGCGTTCCTGCGCAACCTCGACCGCGGCGAGGCCTACCAGGCCGAAGCGCCGACGCTGTGGGACGTCAGCTTCCGCACCGCCGTCGCCCAGGCCGAACTGGAGGACCGCGAACGCCCGGGTGCGTTCCACGACCTCGCGTTCACCGGCCCGGACGGCGAAGACGTGGTGATCGCGACGACCCGGCCCGAGCTGCTGCCCGCCTGCGTCGCCCTGGTCGCGCACCCGGACGACGAGCGCTTCAAGCCGCTGTTCGGGAAGTCCGTGCGGACGCCGGTGTTCGGCGTCGAGGTGCCCGTCGTGGCGCACCACCTCGCGGATCCGGAAAAGGGCCGCGGGATCGCGATGGTGTGCACCTTCGGCGACACCACCGACGTCACCTGGTGGCGGGAGCTGCGGCTGGCGACGCGGGTGGTGCTGGGCCGCGACGGCCGGTTCCTGCCGGACGCGCCGTCCGGGGTGCCCGCGGAGGTGTACGCGCCGCTGGTGGGCAAGACCGTCCACACGGGACGCGAGATCCTGGTCCGCCTGCTGAGCGAAGCCGGAGCCCTGCACGGGGAACCGCGGCCGATCACGCACTCGGTGAAGTTCTACGAGAAGGGCGACAAGCCCCTGGAGATCGTCGCCAGCCGGCAGTGGTACCTGCGCAACGGCGGGAACGACGCGGCCTTCCGGGAGAAGATGCTCGCCCGCGGCGAAGAACTGACCTGGGTGCCGAAGCACATGCGCGTCCGGTACTCGTCGTGGGTGGAGAACCTGGCCGGGGACTGGCTGATCAGCCGGCAGCGGTTCTTCGGCGTGCCGATCCCGCTGTGGTACCGGCTCGACGACCACGGCGAGCCCGACTACGACGCACGCCTGCTGCCGGACACGCTGCCGGTGGACCCGAGCAGCGACGTGCCGCCGGGGTTCACCGAGGAGCAGCGCGGTGTCCCGGGCGGGTTCGCCGCCGACCCCGACGTGATGGACACCTGGGCGACGTCGTCGCTGACGCCGCAGATCGTCGGGCGGTGGAGCCTCGACGACGACCTGTTCGAGCGCGTGTTCCCGATGGACCTGCGGCCGCAGGCGCACGAGATCATCCGCACCTGGCTGTTCTCGACGGCGGTGCGCGCGGAGCTGGAGCACGGCGTGCTGCCGTGGCGGGCGGCCTCGATCGCGGGCTGGGTGCTCGACCCGGACCGCAAGAAGATGTCGAAGTCCAAGGGCAACGTGACGACGCCGGTGGACCTGCTGGAGCGCTTCGGCTCGGACGCGGTCCGCTACTGGGCGGCGAGTGCGCGGCCCGGCGTCGACACGGCCGTGGACGAAGGCCAGATGAAGGTCGGGCGGCGGCTGGCGACGAAGCTGCTCAACGCGAGCCGGTTCGTCCTCGGCCTCGGTGTGCCTTCGCCGTCCGCGGTGGTCACCGAGCCGCTGGACCGGGCGCTGCTGGCGTCGCTGGCCGTCGTCGTCGAGCAGGCGACCGCGGCCTTGGAGGCGCTGGACTACGCGCGGGCGCTGCAGGTGACCGAGACGTTCTTCTGGACGTTCTGCGACGACTACGTCGAGCTGGTGAAGGGCCGCGCGTACGGCGACAGCGGTCCTTCTGGAGCGGAGTCCGCGCAGGTCGCGCTGGTGACGGCGTTGTCGGCGGTGCTGCGGCTGTTCGCGCCGTTCCTGCCGTTCGCGACCGAGGAGGTCTGGTCGTGGTGGCAGGGGGGTTCGGTGCACCGGGCCGCCTGGCCGGCCGCGACGCCGTCCGACGGCGACCCGGAGCTGCTGGCGCTGGCGAGCCAGGTGATCGCCGCGGTGCGCCGGGCGAAGACGGACGCGAAGGTGTCGATGCGGGCGGCCGTCGAGACGCTGACCGTGACCGGCCCGGCCGAGCTGCTGGCGCGGTTCGCGGACGTCCAGTCGGACATCCGGGTCGCGGGTGCCGTCGCCGGCATCACCACGCGCGAAGGCGACTTCGCGGTCGAAGCCAGTGTCTGACGCGCCCCGGGACCTCGGCCCGCTGCCGCGGCGGGTCAGGGTCGGCACCGATCAGGTGCGGCGGCTGATCGATGGCCAGTTCCCGCGGTGGGCCGGGCTCCCGGTCCGGCCGGTGCGGACGAGCGGGTGGGACAACTTCACGTTCCACCTCGGCGACACGATGGTGGTGCGGCTGCCCAGCGCCGCCGAGTACGCGCTGGCCGTCGAGAAGGAGCAGCGGTGGCTGCCGGCGCTCGCGCCCCGGCTGCCGCTGCCGGTCCCGGTCCCGCTGGCGGCGGGGCGTCCCGGGGAGGGCTACCCGTTCGCCTGGTCGGTGTACCGGTGGCTCGACGGCGAACCCGCGACGGCGGACGGGGTGGCCGACCCCGTCCGCTTCGCGCGGGACCTGGCCGGGTTCGTGGCGGCGGTGCAGGGCGTCGACGCGGCGGACGGCCCGCAGCCGGGGAAGCACAACTGGTTCCGGGGCGCCACCCTGCGCACCTACGACGGGCAGGCCCGGCGCGCGCTGGCGAAGCTGGACGGCGCCGGCGACGCCGGGGCGCTTTGGGAGGCGGCGCTGGCGGCGCCCTGGGACGGCGTGGACCGCTGGTTCCACGGCGACCTGGCCCCGGGCAACCTCCTGCTGCGCGACGGCGAACTGGCGGCCGTCATCGACTTCGGCACCTGCGGGGTCGGCGACCCGGCGTGCGACCTGGCGATCGCCTGGACCCTGCTGACGGCCGACGGCAGGCGGGTGTTCCGCGAACTCCTGTCGGTCGACGACGCCACCTGGACGCGCGGCCGCGGCTGGGCGCTGTGGAAGACGCTCGTCGCCTGTACCCGGGACGGCGAGGAGGCCGCGGAAGGACGTCGCGTCCTCGGCGAAATCCTGGCCGGTTAGGGCGTCACGAACCGGCGGCGGCCCACCAGGCTTCGTCGATCTCGCCGCGGGCCACGATCTCCGCCGGGCCCGACAGCGTCGAGGCGCCGCGGGACACCGTGACCGCGACACGGCCGCCCGGGACGTCCACTGTGGAGGCTCCGGTGTCCGTGCCCGCCAGGTGGAAGGCGGCCGCCACCGCGGCGACCGTGCCGGTGCCGCACGCGCGCGTCTCCCCCACGCCGCGCTCGTGCACGCGCATCCGCAGCGCGCCCTCGCCGAGGTAGTTGATGAATTCGAGGTTCACGCCGTTGGGGAACACGTCGTGGTCGAAATCCGGCTGGTCGCGCAGGTCGAGGCCGGCCACGTCGTCGTCGAGCAGCGAGACCAGGTGCGGGTTGCCGACGTCGACCGCGACGCCGGAGAACGGGCGGCCGGCCACCACCGTGACCGACGTGCCGGTGATCGTCGCCGGTCCCATCCGGACGGTCACCGAGCGGTCCGGGTGCACCACGACCGGGCGATCACCCGCGCGGGTGCCGACGACGAACTCGCCTTCGGCCGCCAGGCCGGCGTCGACCAGGTAGCGGGCGAACACGCGCACGCCGTTGCCGCACATCTCCGCGATCGAGCCGTCGGCGTTGCGGTAGTCCATGAACCACTCGCCCGCGGACGGTTCGCCGACCGCCGCGGCGCGCACGACGCGCAGCACGCCGTCCGCCCCGAGACCTCGCCGGCGGTCGCACAACGCGGCGACCCTGGCTTCGGTCAGCTCGAGGCGGCCCGCCGGATCGGGGAGCAGCACGAAGTCGTTCTGCGTGCCGTGCCCCTTGAGGAACTCGATTCCGCCCATGGGGCCAGATTACCGGCCCAGGGTATCCAGGACGCGCGCGGCCAGCCCCGGATCGGCGCCGTCGAACCAGTGGATCCGCTGGTCGCGCCGGAACCAGGAACGTTGCTTGCGGACGAAGCGCCGGGTGGCCTGCGCCGTGGCCGCGGCGGCCGCCTCGAAGTCGCCGTCGCCGTCCAGTGCGGCGAGCACCTGCTGGTAGCCGAGCGCCCGCGACGCCGTCTTCCCCTCGCGCAGGCCCCGCTTTTCGAGCTCGCGGACCTCGTCGACCAGCCCGGCCTCGAACATCCGCACCACGCGCTCGTTCACCCGCTCGTCGAGCTCCTCGGGCGCGCGATCGACGCCGAGCACGACCGTGCCGTAGCGGGCGGGCCCCGGCGCCGGCAGGTTCGCCGAGAACGGCTCGCCGGTGATCTCGATGACCTCCAGGGCGCGCACGATCCGGCGGGTGTTGGTCGGCAGGATCTTGGCCGCGGCGACCGGATCGCGCTCACCCAGCCGGGTGTACAACGCGGGGGTGCCGAGTTCTTCCGCCTCCGCGTCGAGCCGGGCCCGGACGGCCGGGTCGGTGCCGGGGAACCGCAGGTCGTCGAGCACGGCCTGGACGTAGAGACCGGACCCGCCGGCCAGCACCGGGACCGTCCCGGCCGCCAGCAGCCGCTCGATCTCGGCCCGCGCGTGCCGCTGGTAGGCCGCGACGGACGCCGTCTCGGTCACGGCCAGGACGTCGAGCAGGTGGTGGGGGACGCCGCGGCGCTCGGCCTCGGTGGCCTTGGCGGTGCCGATGTCCATGCCCCGGTAGAGCTGCATCGCGTCGGCGTTGACGACTTCGCCGCCGAGCTCGCGGGCCAGGTCCACGGCCAGCGCGGTCTTCCCGGTGGCCGTCGGCCCGACCACCGCGAGCGGGACGACGGGGCTGTTCACGGCGGCTGACGATACCTGCGGGCCGATCGAGAGCGTCCACCGGAAGTAGGATCACGAGCTTCAGGTGGCCCATCCAGTACCACGGTGCGCGCTGAGCTGCTTGAATGCCGCGTGGGGCCGTAGCATCCGAGCACGGCCCGTGACGACCGCATTACCCGGCCCCGCTTCGCGGCGGGGCGCCCGCACCCGCGGGCGTACAGGCGATAAGGAGCCTGCGATGGCCCAG
Source organism: Amycolatopsis sp. NPDC003861 (assembly GCF_053605405.1). Classification (NCBI taxonomy): domain Bacteria; kingdom Bacillati; phylum Actinomycetota; class Actinomycetes; order Pseudonocardiales; family Pseudonocardiaceae; genus Amycolatopsis; species Amycolatopsis sp. NPDC003861. The sequence goes on along the minus strand of NZ_JBSGJD010000038.1, from coordinate 37,845 downwards.
GAGAACACTTCCACCGGTACCCCGGCCCCGCACCCGGTGCCGCACGCGCTGCACGCCGGGCACGCCGCCCCGCCCGTGCCGCCCGCCGAACCCACCCCGTCGACCTGGGGCCGGATCGACGACGAGGGCACCGTCTACGTCGTCACCGCCGAGGGCGAGCGCGCCGTCGGCGTCTGGCAGGCCGGCAGCCCCGACGAGGGCTTGGTGCACTACGCACGCCGGTTCGACGACGTGCGCACCGAGGTCGAGCTGCTGGAGACCCGGCTGATCTCCGGGGCCGGCGACCCGAAGCACGCGCTGTCGAGCGCCACCCAGATCCGCGACGGCCTGGCCGAGGCGGCCGTGGTCGGCGACCTGGCCGCGCTCGCCGCGCGGCTGGAGTACGTCATCGGGCACGCCGAGAAGGCGCTGGCCAGCGCGAAGGCGGAGCGCGAGGAGGCGCGGGCGGCTGCGGTCGCGCGCAAGCAGGCGCTGGCCGAGGAGGCCGAGAAGATCGCGGCCGACTCCACCCAGTGGAAGGCGGCGGGCGACCGGCTGCGCGCGATCCTGGACGAGTGGAAGACGGTCAAGGGCGTCGACCGCAAGACCGACGACGAGCTGTGGAAGCGGTTCTCGAAGGCCCGCGAGGCGTTCAACCGCCGCCGCGGCTCGCACTTCGCCGAACTGGACAAGCAGCGCGCGTCGGCCAAGCAGCGCAAGGAAGAGCTCATCGCCGAGGCCGAGGCCATCAGCGAGTCCGAGGACTGGGGCGAGACGGCGGGCCGCTACAAGGACCTGATGACCGAGTGGAAGGCGGCGGGCCGGGCGCCGAAGGACAGCGACGAGGCGCTGTGGCAGCGGTTCCGCGCGGCGCAGGACAAGTTCTTCGCCCGCCGGTCCGCGGTGTTCTCCGAGCGCGACGCGGAGTTCGGCGCGAACGCCGCCCGCAAGGAAGAGCTGCTGGTCGAGGCCGAGAAGATCGACGCGGCGGCCAACCTGGAGGCGGCGAAGAGCGCGCTGCGGCGGATCCAGGAGCAGTGGGACGAGATCGGCAAGGTCCCCCGCGAGCGCATCCGCGAGCTGGACGGCCGGCTGAAGGCGGTCCAGGACGCGGTCAAGGCGGCGGAGGACTCACGGTGGCGCCGGACGGACCCGGAGGCCCAGGCCCGCGCGGCCCAGTTCCGCGAGCGGGTCGAGCAGTTCGAGTCGCAGGCGGCGAAAGCGCGTGCGGCCGGGGACGAGCGCCGGGCCAAGAAGGCCGACGAGCAGGCCGCGCAGTGGCGTGAGTGGCTGCAGGCCGCGGAGGCGGCGGTCGCCGACCGCTGAAGTCGCCGAAGGCCGCATCCGGGGCGTCCCCCGGATGCGGCCTTCGTGGCGTTCCCGGCAAGCGGAAGCACCCGAAGAGGTCCGGTCGGCGCCCCGACCGGGGGTCACCGCGCGCCGCGCTCCGCTCCCGGTGCTCCACTCGGCTCATGATCAGGACACCGCGCAGGATCCTCACCGCTCTGGCCGTCACCCTCGCCCTCGCCGGGCCGGCGCTCGCGGCCCCGGCCGCTCCCCTGGCCGCGGCCACCGAAGCCGGCAAGGGCAAGGTGAAAGTCGAGGGCAAGCTGGGCAAGGACCACGTCGAGGTCGGCGAGAAGGTCGATCTCAAGGGCAACCTGAAGGTGCTCGACGCCGCCCGCTCCGAAGGGAGCGTCGAGACCGTCGTCGTGCAGCAGCTGCAGGCCGGGGCCTGGGTGAACATCGCCGACACGACCTGCCGGCCCAACGGCGGGTTCTCGCTCCGCCTCAGCTTCAGCCTGAGCGCCACCGTCTCGCTGCGGCTCTACCACCCCGAGACCACGCTGTACGCCGCCGCCTACTCGGCCGGCACGCTCACCCTGCGCGTCGGCTGAGCCTGGTCCCCACCGGTGCTCAGGTGCGCGAGAACGCCGTGCGCATCCAGGAGACAGCCAGGCAGATCATCGCGATCCAGGCGATCACCATGCCGATCCCCGGGCCGCCGCCCGCGGAGCCCGGCGCGTGGGACGACTGCTGGGACCAGATGGCCAGCAGCCCGTCCACCGAGGCGAACCAGCCGCCCGCCGCGCAGACCCAGGACAGCCACCAGCGGCGCGTCACCAGGGCCAGTGCCGAGGCCAGGATGCCGACCCCCGTCGACGTCGCCGCGAACAGCTGCGGGATGCCGCCGCCCTCGCCGGCCAGCACCTGCCAGCCCGCGTGGTCGCCGACCCACGGGAGGATCTGGCAGATCAGGAGCACGAAGGTGAACACCGCGATGGTGAACCCGCGGCGGCCCAGCTCCACCGTGCGGGACGCCCGCGCACCCGCTTCGTCGATCTCGGCCGCCAGCTCGGCCAGCTCGCCGTTGCCTCGCGACTCGGTCACAGCGCACACCCACTCACCGGTTCGGGCTGGACGGCCGGGGCACCGAAGCCCGGCAGGCCCAGCGTGACACCGCTCGTCTTCGGCCGCAGCCCGGCCTCCGCGTTGTCGCCCGCCCGCGTCCGCCGGTGGGACAGCAGGTCGCCGTCGGCCACCAGGTGGTGCGGGGCGCCGTAGGTGACGACCGCCTCGACGACGTCGCCCGGGCGGACCGCGCGGTCGACGTGGGCGCCGGTCGGCGTGAAGTGCACCAGGCGCCCGTCGCGGGCGCGGCCGCTCATCCGCTGCGTCTCGGCGTCCTTGCGGCCCTCGCCCGCGGCGACCAGCAGCTCGACCGTGCGGCCGACGATCTTCTTGTTCTCTTCCCAGGAGATCGCGTTCTGCAGCTCGACCAGCCGGTCGTAGCGCTCCTGCACGACCTCCTTGGGCAGCTGGCCCGCCATCGTCGCGGCCGGCGTGCCGGGGCGCTTCGAGTACTGGAAGGTGAACGCGCTGGAGAAGCGGGCCTGCGCCACGACGTCCAGGGTCGCCTGGAAGTCCTCCTCGGTCTCGCCGGGGAAGCCGACGATGATGTCGGTGGTGATCGCGGCGTCCGGCATGGCCGCGCGGACCTCGTCGAGGATGTTCAGGAAACGCGCCGAGCGGTAGGAGCGCTTCATTTCGCGCAGCACCCGGTCGGAGCCGGACTGCAGCGGCATGTGCAGCTGGTGGCAGACGTTCGGGGTCGCGGCCATGGCGTCGATGACGTCGGAGGTGAACGCCGCCGGGTGCGGCGAGGTGAACCGGACGCGTTCGAGGCCGTCGACGGTCCCGCAGGCGCGCAGCAGCTTGCCGAACGCCAGCCTGTCGCCGAATTCGACGCCGTAGGAGTTGACGTTCTGGCCGAGCAGGGTGACCTCGAGCACGCCTTCCGCGACGAGCGCTTCGACCTCGGCGAGGATCTCGCCGGGCCGCCGGTCGCGTTCCTTGCCGCGCAGGGCCGGGACGATGCAGAAGGTGCAGGTGTTGTTGCAGCCGACCGAAACGGACACCCAGCTCGCGTAGGACGATTCGCGCCGCGCGGGCAGCGTCGAGGGGAAGGTTTCGAGCGATTCGAGGATCTCGACCTCGGCCTCGGCGTTGTGCCGGGCGCGTTCGAGCAGCGTGGGCAGCGACCCGATGTTGTGCGTCCCGAACACGACGTCGACCCACGGCGCCCGCTTGACGATCTCCCCGCGGTCCTTCTGGGCGAGACACCCGCCGACGGCGATCTGCAGCTCGGGGTTGGCGACCTTGTCCGGGCGCAGGTGCCCGAGGGTGCCGTACAGCTTGTTGTCCGCGTTTTCCCGCACGGCGCAGGTGTTGAACACGATCAGGTCAGGCTTGGCCCCGGCGGTGGCCGGCACGTAGCCCGCGTCCTCGAGCTGCCCGGCGAGGCGCTCGGAGTCGTGCACGTTCATCTGGCAGCCGAAGGTGCGGATCTGGTACGCCCTGGGTGCCTGGTTCTCGGTCATCGGCTTCCAGGGTAGACCGGCCGCCGCCTGCGGTTCCGCGGTGCCCTGGGTCGCGCGGACGGGGCGGCCGGGTCTGGTGTGCGGAGGTACCGGGCGGCGGCGTGCCGTTCGTGGCGAGGCCCAACTGGGGGCGGGCGGGTCGGGTTGGGCTGGGCGGCCTGGGCCCGGCGGTGTGGAATCGGGTTGGGCGGGGTTGGGCTCCGTTCGGCGGTTGGGCTCAGCTGAACCGGACCGGCTCGGGTGGGCTGGGCGAGGTCGGCTCGGCGGGCATGGGCGCCCCTCACCCCGGCTGGAAGAACTCGAGCAACCGCCGGCCGGCGTCCGGGGACATCAGGAGCTCCTGCATGTCCGCCGACATGCGGGCCGCCGCGCTGGTGCGGTCGAACATCTCCCGCTCGTACTCCGCCACCGCCGTGGGGACATCGTCCGGGTGCTCCGCCAGCGCCAGCCCCAGGACCGCGCCGTCCAGGAGGGCCATGTTCGCCCCCTCGCCCACCGGGGGCATCAGGTGCGCCGCGTCGCCGACGAGGGTCACGCTCGGGTTCGATGGCCACGTCAAGCCGACCGGGAGGCTGGCGAGAGGGCGGGGTGCCACCGTGTCGTCGGAGGCCGCGGCGATCAGGGCCGTGATGCGGGGGTCCCACCCCGCCAGGAGCTCGATCAAGCGCGCCCGGACCGCCGGTGGGTCGTCGAAGCGGATACGGCTCTCCGCGAACCAGTCTTCACCCGTGTTGTAGAAGCTGACGCCGATGCGGACGCAGCCGTCGCCGTTGCGTTGGGCCGACAGGGATTTCCCCTCGCCGAAGACCCAGTAGTTGCCTCGGCCGACCATCGCCGCCAGGTCCGGGTGGGTGCGGTCGATGTCCGAAATGGCCAGCTCGACCGCGTTCTGGCCGAGGTGCACCGGGCGGGCGTCGGTCAGCAACGCCCTCACCCGGGAGTTCGCGCCGTCCGCGCCCACCAGCAGGTCGTAGTCCGCACTCGTGCCGTCCGCGAAATGCACGACACCGTCTTCCGCGTGGTCGAACGCACGCCCCCAGTGGACCACTCCCGGCGGGAGGGCGTCGAGCAGGAGGTTGCGCAGGTCCGTGCGGTCGATCTCCGGCCGCACGGGTGGTGCGTCGTCCGGGGTGTCCTCCTGCAGCAGTAGCGTGCCGTCCGGTTCCAGGAGGCGCATGTCCTGCCCCTCCCCGCGGGCCACGGACAGGAACTTCTCGAGCAGGCCCGCTTCGCGCAGCGCCCGCTGGCCGGAATGGATGTCGAGCATCCCGCCCTGGTGGCGGGCGTCGCGCGCCGCGTCGCGTTCGAACACGACGGCCTCGATGCCGTGCACGTGCAACACGCGGGCGAGCGCCAGGCCGCCCATGCCGGCTCCCACGATCGCGATGGTCATGACTCCCCTCCGATACGCCGTACGTCTCGATACACTGTATCGCGGCGGGCGCTGTACTGTCACCCCCATGTTGGTGTGGGAACGGCCGGAGCCGGCGAACCGACCGGCGCCGGCTCCGCTGAGCCGGGACCTGATCGTCCGGACCGCGGTCGAACTGGCCGACGAAGCCGGCCTCGAAGCCGTGTCGCTGCGCAAGATCGCCGGCGCGCTGGACGTCGGGCCGATGCGGCTCTACGGCTACATCGACACCAAGGACGAGCTGCTCGACCTGATGGTCGACGCCGTCCACGGCGAGATCCGGCCGGCCGGGGACGGCTGGCGGGCGGTGCTGACGTCGGTGGCCGAGGCCACCCGGCAGGCCGCGCACCGGCACGAGTGGTTCGCCGACCTGATCGGCGGCCGGCCCCAGCTCGGCCCGAACGCGCTGGCCCGCGGCGAAGCGGTGCTGGCCGCACTGGACGGGGTCGACGTCGACGCCGTCATGCCGATGGCCGCCGCCGTCGACGCCTACGTGATCGGCGCGGTCCGCCGGGAGATCGCCGAGCGGCGGGCCGAGCGCGCCAGCGGGCTGGACCAGCGGCAGTGGCAGCGCACCCACGGGCCCTACCTGGTGCGGATGTTCGCCACCGGCCGCTTCCCCGCGCTGGAGACGGTCGTCCGCGACGCCGCCCACCTCGACGCCGACCAGACCTTCCGGATCGGCCTGGACTTCCTGCTCGACGGCATCGCGGCGGGCATCGGCCGCGCGTAGGCCCTACCCGCGCAGGGTCGCGATCCCGGCCAGGAAGAGGTCGACGCCCGCGAGGAACTGCTCGCGGTCGTCGTGCTCCCGCAGCTGGGTCGCGGCCCGGTGCACGAAGGGGTACTCGCCCGGGTCGAGCGAGGCCCACTTCGCCGACACGGTGGCGAGGAACGCCGAGCGGTCCCCCTGGTCGGCGGCGAGGAGCCGGGCGTTGGCGGCGTTCTGCCCGGCGACGCCGAGCACGTAGTTGACGAGCGCGCCCGCGGCGTCGAACAACGCCCGTTCGGGCACTTCGAGCGCGACGAGCAGCCCGCCGATGCGCTCGTAGACCTGCAGGAGCGCCGGCCGCCACGGCTCGCGGGACAGCTGGGCGCCGACCCACGGGTGGGCGTCGATCGCGTCGAACAGGCCGAGCGAAACCGTGCGCAGCGCCTCCCGCGGCTCGCCGTCGACCACGGCGTCACCCATCACACGCGCGATGACGGCGTCGGTCGCCGCGGCCAGGAGGTCGCTCTTGTTGGCGACGTGGTGGTAGATCGCGCCGTAACCGGTCGAGAGACGGGCGGTGAGCGCGCGGAAGGTCAGCGCGGCCTCGCCGCCGTCGTCCAGGATCGCGGCCGCCGCCTGCACGATCACTTCCTTGGACAGCCCGTCCGTGCGCCGTTTCGCCATGGGTCGATCATCGCATGATTGGAACGCCGATCCAAACCCGTGCTAGCCTGGCGATTGGAACGGCAATCCAATCGGAGGTAACCATGACTGTCACGATCATCGGCGCCGGCCTCGGCGGGCTCGTCCTGGCCAGCGTCCTGCACCGGCACGGCATCCCGGCCGAGGTGTACGAGGCCGAAGTTTCACCGTCCGCGCGCCGCCAGGGCGGGATGCTCGACATCCACCCCTGGAACGGCCAGCCCGCGCTGGAGGCCGCCGGGCTGACCGACGGCTTCCGGGAGCTCGTCCTGCCGGGCCGCGAGTCCTCCCGCGTCGTCGACCGCCACGGCACCGTGCTGCTCGACCGGCCCGACGACGGCACCGGCGAACGGCCCGAAGTCCAGCGCGGCGAACTGCGGCAGCTACTGCTCGACGCGCTGCCACCCGGCACCGTCCACTGGGGACACAAGGTCGCCGGCGCGCGGGCCATCGGCGACGGCCGCCACGAAGTCCGCCTGGCCGACGGAAGCGCTTTCACCACGAGCCTGCTGGTCGGGGCGGACGGCGCGTGGTCGAAAGTCCGTCCGCTGCTTTCCGACGCAGTCCCGGAGTACGTCGGCGTGTCGGTCGTCGAGACCTTTCTCCTCGACGGCGACGTCCGGCACCCCGCCGCGGCGAAGGTCGTCGGGGCGGGGGCGCTCTACGCGCTCGCGCCGGGCAAGGGGATCGTCGCGCACCGCGAAGGCGGCGGCACACTGCACACGTACGCGCAGCTGTTCAAGCCGCAGGACTGGCTCGCCGGGGCCGACGCCGAGGCCGTGGCGGCGGGGGCGGCCGAGGAGTTCGCCGGATGGGCGCCCGAGCTGACCGCCCTGATCACCGAAAGCGATGTCCCGCCGGTGCTGCGCCGCCTCCACACCCTGCCGGCCGGGCACCGCTGGGACCGCGTGCCGGGCGTGACGCTGCTCGGCGACGCGGCCCACCTGATGCCCCCGAACGGCGAAGGCGCGAACCTGGCCATGCTGGACGGCGCCGAACTCGGCCGGGCCCTCGCCGCCCACGACGACGTCGAGACGGCGCTGGCCGAGTACGAGCAGGCCATGTTCACGCGCGCGGCCGCGGAAGCGGCGGACGAGGACGTCTACGCACTCATGTTCGGCGACGACGCCCCGCACGGCATGGTCGCCATGCTGGCCGGGTAGGCGCCGGCGTGGCTAGCGGACCGCCGTCGGCGCCCAGGCCGCCAGCTCCGCCCGGACCGCCGCCAGCTGGGCCGCGGTCGGCGCCGACGCCGGTTCCGCGATCAGGGCGTAGTGCAGGCCCGGTGTCGCCGGGAGGCGCAGGCGGTCGCCCACCCGGGTCGGCGAGGCCACGTCGGTGACCACCGTCGGCGTCATCCCCGCCGGGACGTGCAGCTCGGTCGGCGCGCCCGCGTCGGTTCCCTGCCACACCAGGACGCCGTAGCGGCCCGCGCCGGTCAGTGCCGCCGCGGCCGGCAACGTCGACGGGATCTGGTTCCACGTCAGCGTCCGGCTGCCGTCTCGCGAGCGGTCCTCGTAGGTGAACGCCAGCGTGTGGCCCGCCACCGCGGCCGGGTAGAGGCGGTCGAGGAGCCGGGCGTCCTGGCGGAGCTGGACCGTTCCGTCGTCCGCCGTACGAGCCGAGGAGAAGTCCTCGCCGTTCCAGGCGTCGCCGTCCGTCTTGACCTTGTCCGGGTTGTCGTTCATCAGCTCGTGGTGGCGGCCGCTGTAGATGTCCCACTGCCACTGCGTCGCCGATAGCACCGGGCCCGAGTCCGCCGGCCTGCGCCACCAGTTCGCGCCGGGCACCCGCGAGTCCAGGGCCTGGTACATCGCCTTGTCCACGGTCGGGGTCTTGTCCGAGGTGTACCCGGTCATCGGGTGGCCGAACTCGGTGACGATCGCCGTCGTGCCGAGCGCGGCCGCGCGGTCCCGGACCGTGCCGAAGGCGCCGCTGTACTGGCCGTCACCCGCTTTGCCCGGCATGAACACGCCGGACTGGGCGAGCTGGTCGTAGAAGTGCGTGTTGAACACGTACCGCGGGCCCATGACGCCGGCGTCCTGGAAGCCGCCGGGGTGGAGCTGGAAGGAGATGTTGGCGTTCCAGAACATGTTCGGCTCGACGAACGCGGGCTTGTCCTGCCAGCCGGCGGAATCCATCGCGTCGCGGAACCGCTTGAAGAACGGCCACAGGACGTTCTGCTCCCACGCCTTGCTGTCCTGGCCGGAGTCGTACCGCCCGGCGAACGGCTCGTTGTACGGGTCCATGCCCGCGACGCCCGCGAACTGCGCGGCACTCAGGTTCGTCCGCAAGTACGTCATCGTCTGGCCGGCCATGCCGACGAACTCGTCCTGGACGCCGCGGGCGTTGTGCCAGAAGTCCTTCGTGGCGTCCTGGACCGCGCCGTTCTGGGTGATGTTCTGGCCCCAGTGGGCGCAGATGCCACAGCTCTCCGCAGGGTAGCCGCCGAGGTCGACGACCCACTTCGGCGCGCCGTCGCCGGTGTACCAGCTGCCGCGGTTGAACAGGTAGCGGGAGAACAGGTCCTGGTGGAAGTCGGGCAGGACGGTGAAACCTTCGTCCAGGAACGCCTTCATCTGCTCGGTCAGCTTCGCCAGGTACTGCGTGTTCACCGGCCCCCGCACCGGCTGCGTCCCGGCCCAGGCGATCGGGATCCGCACGGCGTTCGCGCCGGTGAGCGCTTTCATCGCCTGGGCCGAGCGACGCGCGTCGGCCGCGGTGGCGAACGGCAGGAAACCGCTTTCCGCCAGCTTCACCTCGCCCGAGACGTTGAAGCCGCGCAAGACCACTTCGCGGCCGTACTCGTCGACGAACGCCGAGCCGCGCACGGTCAGCCGGTGGGCGGGAACGTCTTCGGCGACAGCGGAAGCGACGACGCCGGAAGTCAGCGCCACGGCGGTGAGCAAAGCCACGAGCATGCGCATGATGGCGGCCCCAAACATGAAGGAGTTTCGCAAAAGCTAGCGAGCCGCCACCCGGTCGTCAAGGGCCGAACGGAGCCGTTCAGGCCGCCTTCCGCTGCCATTGCTGGTTCGTCACGCCGGTGCACGGGTACTGCTTCACCGCGGCACCGTCGGCCGTGGACGCGGAAACGACGTCCAGGCACTTCCCGCTGTGGCGCGCCACCCACCGGGTGTACCCGCCACTGACGGCTTGGGCCTGCCACTGCTGGTTCGTGCCCGCGGTGCACGTCCCCTGCACCGCCGCCGCGCCGTCCGCCGTCGAACCGCCCGCGATGCCGAGGCACTTCCCGCTGTGCCGGGCGATCAGGTTGACGTACCCGTCGCCGAGGTCGAGCACGCTCCACTGCTGGTTCGCGCCGTTGTTGCAGGTGTACTGCGTCAGCGCCACGCCGTCGGTCCGGGACGAACTCGGGATGTCGGCGCACTTTCCGCTGTGGCGCGCCACCATCGTCTCGTACGCGCTGCCGGAGCCGGCCCCGGCGACCACGCCGGTCGCGGTGTCGACGCTCACCTTCGGGTACCAGCTCAGCGACATCGTCTTGCTGCTGGGAAAACCGAGCGGCAGCCACACATAGCGGGACTCGTTGACCGGACGCTGCCAGGCGCCCGCCCAGCGGTCACCCAGGTAGAGGTACGAAGTCGCCTGCGAGCCCTGCACGGGCAGGACGTACGCGGTCTGGCTGCCGAAACCGGTGGAGTCCCCGACGTTGGCCAAGCCGCTCCAGGTGCCCGTGACGCTCGTGGCCGTGGCGTACTTCTGCTGGTTCGGCTGCCAGCCCGTGGCGCCCGAAGTGAGCAGGAAGTAGACGCCGTTGCGCTTGAACATCGCCGGCGCTTCGCGGTACGAGCCGGGCCACAACGTCTGCACCAGCGCCGAGACACCGGTGTAGTCGGCGGTGAGCCGGTAGACGTTGAGATCGGCGTTCTCACGGGCCGCCGACGCCATGTACGCGGTGCCGTCGTCGTCCTTGAACAGCGTGATGTCCCGCGACATGTGGGCACCGAGCGGCCGGAAGCTGCCGCGGTAGCTGTAATTGCCGTCGACCGACGACGAAGTGGCCACAGCGGCGCGGGCTTCGGCGTAGTCGTCGCCGTTCTCCTTGTGCATCCACATCACGTACTGGCCGGTCGAGCTGTTGTAGATCACCTTCGGCCGCTCGATCTTGGCCCGGCCCAGTTCAGCCGCCGACGACTGCGTCAGCACGTCGCCCCGGAACTCCCAGGTCTTCAGGTCGGTCGAGCGGTAGGCCGAGACGGCCCGGAAGGTGTCGTCGGCGTTGCGGTTCTCGCCGAACCAGTAGTAGTACGCCCCCACCTTGAGCATCCCGCCGCCGTGCGCGTGCACCAGGGCGCCGGAGGTGTCGGTGAGCTGGCTCCCGCTGGTCACCGTCACCGGCGCGGCGTGCGCACCGGGCGCGCCGAGCAGCAGGGCGGCGAGCACGAGCAAGGACAAAACCGGGCCACGTCGTCGTAGCATGGCGGCTCCTTCGGAAGCGGTTCAGTAGCCGACGCGGAAAGTCGCGTCCTGCTTGTCCACAGTGGAGGACGTGCTGCCCAGGGGGTCGATCCGCAGCACGTAGTCGTGGTGCCGGAGGTAGCGGTCGGGGTAGTTGTGCGAACGGAAGGACGCCCAGCTCGCGTCGGCGAGCCCGGCCGTCTGGTGGAAGGTGGCGTCCGCCTTGAAGTTCGCGGAACCGTCGTCGGCGGCGAGGCGCAGCTCGTAGTTGTAGTGCCGCAGGTACCGGCCCGGGTAGTTGACGGACTCGAACGAGACGCCGGTCGCGTCCGCCAAACCGGGCACCAGCTTCCACAGCTGGTCGGCGTACGGGTCGAACGGGTAGGCGTCGATGCGGCCCACGGAGTCGGCGTGCCGGACGTAGCGGTCCGGGAAGTTGTAGGACTTGAGCCGCCGCCACGCCGGGGCGCCCCACTGCGCGACGAGGGCGGACCGTTCGGCGGCCGTGATCGGCGTGATCCCGGGGTGCTTGGAGTTCAGCGGCTGGGTGTAGGCGCGGTCGTTCAGCAGCGTCCAGTTCCCGGCGGCGACATCGGTGGTCTCCCAGCAGAAGAACCGGCCGTTGGGGCTCCAGGTGTCGCCCCAGAGGTACCAGCGGCTCCCCGACGGCGCCGGGACGATCTGCGGCGCTTCCACCCCCCGCCCGGGGGATATTCCGGTCTTGTACGTGGTGAAACCGCCGGGCGCCAGTGCTCCGGAACGCTGGCCGACCAGGGTGCTGTTCGTGTTGTTCTTGACGTACAGGTAGTTGACGCCGCCGATCGAGGCCATCGTCCCGTCGATCGTCGCGTGACCGGGGTCGAAGAACACCTGCGGGGCACTGACCGTCACGAAGTCGGTGGTGTAGTTGACCATGATGACGTCGTGGCCGCCGGAGGCCGCCGAGTAGATGATCGCGTACTGGCTGCGCGAAGGGTCCCAGAACGCCTCGGGTGCCCAGCTGTGCGTGGCCATCGAGTGCAGCTTGATCCGGCGGTACCCGCTGAACCCGCGCAGGTCGGCGGAATCCCAGACGTGCACGTACTGGTTCTGCAGCGACCAGTCGGTGCCCTTGAGGTCGGTCGCCAGCACGACGAACCGGCCGTCCTGCTTGCGCAGCACGAAGGGGTCGCGCAGCCCGCCGGTGCCGGCGGTCGGCGTCACGACGGGGTTGTTCTGGTTGAGCGGCATCCAGTCGAGGCCGTCCGCGCTGACCGCCAGGTGCAGCCCGTAGCCGGCGCCGGTCATGGACGGCGACTCGGTGAAGTACGCCATGACGTAGGCGCCGGAGGCGGCCTGAGCGGAGGCCCTGCTGCCGAGCACGCCGGCGACCACGGCGCCCGCCGTGCCCGCCATCAGTCCACGCCGACTGATCATGGTCTCGTCCCCATCTCGTCGTCGAGTGCCGGGCACAGCAGAGATTGTTAGCGCTAACAAGCGGTCGTAGTGTAAGTGACCCGCGCCACAAGGTGTCAAGGGTCCGATCGGCGGGAGGTTCGACGCCACCAGGCAAAACAGTCGATTGACCCCGTGCGGATCGGGAGCTATGTTAGCGCTCACTTCGCGCCCGGCAGCCAGGTTGCGGCTCCGGACCCCTCCCCGCGCGAGGTCCTTCTTCCCGCGCCGTCGGCGCCCACTTCCTGGAGAGCCGGTATGCCCGTTCGACTCTCGGCGACGCCGTCGTCGCCGAAGTTCTCCCGGCGGCCCCGCCCGCTGACCGCGATCCTCGCCACCCTCGCCATCGCCGCGGCGTCCACGACCGTGTGGGCCACGTCCGGCCACGCGGCAACCCTGGACGACGGCCTGGTCGTCCGCTACGACCTCACCGGCGGCTCCGGCACGACGGTGCCCGACGCCTCGGGCCACGGCCGCACCGCGAGCGTCAGCGGTGACACCACGTGGCAGGGCGACGAAGGCCTGCGCCTGGGTGGCACCAACGGGCACGTGCGCCTGCCCGACAACCTCATGCGGGGTCTCACGGACATCACGGTTTCGGTTCAGGTGAACATCGCGGCCGACCAGGGCACGCCGTACTTCCTGTGGGGCCTCGGCAACACGAGCGGCGGCGCCGGGAACGGCTACCTGTTCACCACCGGCGACGCCTTCCGCGGCTCGATCGCCTCCGGCAACTGGTCGACCGAACAGAACGCGAGCGCAGGCCGCAACCTCTCCCGCGGCAGCTGGCGCACGATCACCTACGCCCTCGGCGGCGGAACCGCGGTCCTGTACGAGGACGGGATCGAGGTCGCCCGCACCACCGGCATCACGATCACGCCCGGTTCGATCGGCGGCGGCACCACGACCGCCGACTACCTGGGCCGGTCGGTCTACGACGCCGACAAGTACCTCAAGGGGAACGTCCGCGACTTCCGCGTCTACGACCGCGCGGTGACCGCCGACGAGGCCCGTGCCCTCGGCGAGCGCACCGCCGCCGGGCGGGCGACGGCCGACGCGGCCGCCCTCGACCTCGGCGACACCTCGGCCGTCACGGACAACCTCACGCTGCCCAAGTCCGGCGCCGGCGGCTCGGCGATCGCCTGGACGTCGAGCAACCCGGCCGTGGTGTCCCCGGCGGGCGTGGTGACGCGGCCCGCGCCCGGTGCCGGCAACGCGAAGGTGACCTTGACCGCGGCCGTCTCCTACGCCGGCCAGAGCGCGAGCCGCTCTTTCACCGTCACCGTGCTGCAGGACATCACCGACCGGCAGAAGGTCGACAACGCGCTCGAGGACCTCGTCCTCCGGGACCAGGACGCGATCCGCGGCAACATCACGCTGCCGGTCAAGGGCGCCCGCGACGTCACGCTGACCTGGCGCAGCCAGGACCCCCGCGTCGTCACCGCCACCGGCGAGGTCACCCGGCCCGCGACCGGTGCGCGGCCGGCCAAGGCGCGGCTCACGGTCCGCGCGGCGAAGGGCCACGCGACGGCCGAACGCTCCTTCACGCTCACCGTCCTGCCGCTGCCGAAGAAGGAAGCGCTGGAGGGGTACATGTTCGCCTACTTCACCGGCGAGGCGACGCAGGACACCGAGCAGATCCACTTCGCGGCCAGCCTCGGCAACGACCCGCTGCACTGGGACGAGCTCAACGGCGGCAAGCCCGTCCTGCGCTCGAACTACGGCGAAACCGGTGTCCGCGACCCGTTCATCGTCCGCTCCCCCGAAGGCGACCGGTTCTACATCGTCGCCACCGACCTGCAGATCAACGACGGCCGCGGCTGGGACCAGGCGCAGCGCCACGGCAGCCAGTACCTGGAGATCTGGGAGTCGACCGACCTGGTCACCTGGTCGAACCAGCGGCACGTCCGGGTTTCCGACGACACGGCCGGCATGACGTGGGCGCCCGAGGCGACCTACGACCCGGCGATCGGCGCCTACGTCGTCTACTGGGCCACCAGCCCCTACGCCCCCACCGACGTCGACCACACCGGCTCGACGTACCCGCGGATGATGTACGCCACCACGCGGGACTTCCGGACGTTCAGCAAGCCGCAGGTGTGGAACGACCCCGGTGAGGGCGTCATCGACTCCACCGTGCTCAAGGACGGCGACTACTACTACCGCCTCACCACCGACGGCAAGGTCATCGGGTCCTGCGAACGGGACATCGTGCTCGAGCGGTCGAAGAACCTGCGTGCGGTGGACCTGCCGACCACCAAGCCGCGCAACTGGGAGCTGGTCTCCGACTGCATCCGCACCAAGCTCGGCACCGACTGGGTCGAGGGCCCGACGGTGTTCAAGGCGAACGACAGCACCAAGGTCTACGCGTTCATGGACGAGACGCCGCGGCGCGGGTACGTCCCGTTCGTCACCGATTCGCTGGCGAAGCCGAACTGGACGATCCCGGCGGAGTACCAGCTCCCGAAGAGCCCGCGCCACGGCACGGTGCTGCCGGTGACCAAGGCCGAGCTGGCCCGGCTGCGGCAGGGGCCGCCGCCGGTGACGGCCGACAAGAAGGGCGTCGTCGCCGACTACGACCTCACCGCGGCGGGCCGGGGCGACACCGTCACCGACGTCTCGGGGAACGGGCGGGACGCCACGGTGCACGGCGGTGTCACGCGCTCGGCGGACGGGCTCGCCTTCGCGGGCAAGGACGGTTACGTCGCCCTGCCGAACAACCTGATGAGCGGCCTGAGCGGGATCACGGTGTCGGCGCAGGTGTGGGTCGATCCGGGCCAGCAGACGCCGTACTTCCTGTGGAACCTGGGCAACAGCACGGACAACGCCGGGGACGGCTACCTGTTCGCGACCGGGGACACCTACCGGGCCGCGATCGCCGCGGGCAACTGGTCGACCGAGCAGAACGCCGACAGCAAGCGGGCGCTGTCCCGCGGCGCCTGGCACACGCTGACGTACACCCTGGCGAACGGAACCGCGCGGCTGTACGACAACGGCGTCGAAGTGGCCCATGTGGACGGTGTCACGGCGAAGCCCGGCGACCTCGGCGCGGGCATCACGACATCGAACTACCTGGGGCGGTCGGCCTACGGTGCGGACGAGTACTTCCAGGGCAAGATGCGGCGGTTCACCGTGTGGAACCGCGGCCTGACGGCCAAGGAGGTGCTCGGCGCGCCGGGCAACGAGACGGCCGTCGGCTCGGTGACGCTCGATGCCCTGCGGGTGCCGGCGATCGTCGACAGCGCGAAGGGCACGATCGTCCTGCCGGTGAAGCCGGGCACGGACGTGCGGCGGCTGGCGCCGGTGCTGCAGGTCGCCGACGGCACACAGGTGTTCCCCCACAACGGTTCGCGGCAGGACTTCACCGGCCCGGTGGGCTACTCGGTCGTCGGCGCCGGCCGGCAGCGGCGGACGTGGACGGTCACCGCGGTGGTGATGAACAGCCCGGTCCTGCCCGGCTTCAACGCCGACCCGAACATCGTCCGCTTCGGCGACACGTACTACATCTACGCCACGACCGACGGCTACCCGGGCTGGTCGGGGACGACGTTCGACGCGTGGTCGAGCAAGGACCTGGTCACCTGGACGCGGCACCCGAAGATCCTCGACCTCGGCCCGGACGTGTCCTGGGCGGACAGCCGGGCGTGGGCGCCGACGATCACCGAGAAGAACGGGAAGTACTACTTCTACTTCTGCGCGGACGCCAAAATCGGCGTCGCGGTTTCCGCGTCACCGACCGGGCCGTTCACCGACGCACTGGGCAAGCCCCTGATCGCGGCGAACCCGGCGGGTGGCCAGGCGATCGACCCGGCGGTGTTCACCGACGACGACGGGCAGACGTACCTGTACTGGGGCAACGGCAACGCCTACGTGGTGCCGCTGAACGCCGACCTGACGTCGTACGACCCGGCGAAGATCACCCGCTTGACCGGCCTCGACGGCTTCCGCGAGGGGCTGTTCATGACCAAGCGCGCGGGCATGTACCACCTCACGTGGTCCATCGACGACACGGGCAGCGAGAACTACCGCGTCGGCTACGCGACGGCGACGAGCCCGCTGGGTGCGGGGCTGGTGAACCGGGGCGTGATCCTGGAGAAGGACCCGTCGCTGGGGATCCTGGGCCCCGGGCACCACAGCATCGTCCAGGTCCCGGGCAAGGACGAGTGGTACATCGCCTACCACCGCTTCGCGATCCCGGGCGGCGACGGAACGCACCGCGAGGTGACGATCGACCGCCTGCGGTTCGGCCCGGACGGGACGATCGCCAAGGTGGTGCCGACGCTGGGGAGCGTGCCGCCGCTCAAGCGGAGGTAGGCACCGGGACCCGAGCCCGGCCGGGCGGCAGCGCAGCCGCCGGGCCGGGCTCGGCCGGGTCGGCGGGGGTCGTGCCTTTCGCGCCGACCCGCCGGGAGCGGGCGTGCCCTAACCGGTCCGGGCGGCCGCCAGCGGGACGACCTCCGGCACCAGCCGTGCACCGCCGCAGCCGACCCCGGTATACCCGGATCGGCGCTGATCACGCCTTCAGCGCTCACCCGCCGGAAGGCGGTGTGTCCCAACGGCCCGAGCCTGGCCGGGCCCCCGCCGGGCTTGCCGCCGCGGTTGTGATGGGGGACGTCGAAGTTCGGCATCGGCGGGTTCGCCGACGCGGTCAAGGCGTCGGATGCCGAGAAGTTCGCCCAGGCCGCGCACCTCGAGCCGCCGAAAGCGCATACAACGGCGCGTCGAATCGGCGGATCAGGCCCCCAGCCGGGCAGCCGCCAGCGAGGCAACCTCCGGCACCAGCCGCGCACCGCCGCGGCCGACACCCCCATGCACCCCGGATCGCACCTCCAATGCCGACCCGCCGGAAGTGGGCGTCCCCAACCGGCCCGAGCCTGGCCGGGCAATCGCCCACCCGCGCTCGGGCGGTTCTCCCCCGCCGGGGTGAACAAGTTGTCGAAAAAGCCGCAGTGACCGGCCGTTGTTTTGTCACGAACGGGGAATCGAGTCGATCAAGCGAACCGGATTCGCGTTCCGGCCGTATCTCCCGGTAGGACGGTGGACGACGCGGAGGGACAGCGACGTGGCGAGCGAAGGAACACTGATCGGTGACCGGTACCGCCTGCTCGGCCCGGCCGGGGCGGGCACCGTGGTCTGGCACGCCCAGGACGAACGGCTCGACCGGATCGTCGCCGTCAAACCGCTGTTCGACGAGCCGCCCGCGGTGCCTGCCATCCCCGCGCCGCGGGCGGCCATCTGTGACGTCGTCGACGAGGACAGCACCACCTACCTCGTGCTCGAGTACCCGGGGGCGCGGACGCTGACCGAACTGCTCGGCGAGCACGGTCCGCTCGCCGCCGGGCTGGTCGCCCGGTTCGGGCTTCAGCTGGCCGCCCAGCTGGCCGCCGCGCACGACGAAGGCGTGCTGCACGCCGCCGTCGATCCGGACCACGTCGTCGTCTCCGCCCAGGGTCGCGCCGCGATCGTGGGCGGCGGGAGCCCGCTGCGCAGCTACCTCGCCCCCGAGGTGCTCGACGGCGGCTTCCCCGACTTCCCGGCGGAGGTGTACTCCCTGGGCGCCACCCTCTACGCCGCGCTGGGCGGTGATCTCGGCCTGGTCCGGCACCCGCTCGCCGAAGCCGTGCTGCGGCTGCTGCACCCGGACCCCGCGGCCCGGCCCACCATGGCCGTCGCCGAAGAGCTGCTGAACAGCGTGACGCCCCGCCGTCCGGAACCTGCTCCGGACCGCGGGGCGCCTCAGGGGCTCGCCGGCGACTACCGCTGCGTGTAGACGAAGCCCACCTTGTCGACCTCGGCACCGGTGCGGCCGTGGAAGCCGGCGAGCTGCCAGCCGTCCGGGGCCGTGCGGGTGACGCAGTCGCCGGTCGTCGAGCCGCCGGCGAGGACGCGGCCGAGGTTGGTGGTGAACCGGGCCGAGAAGATCCGGGTCGTGTTGCTGTACTTGCCCTGGCAGAGGGTCGCCGTCGTGACGTACTCGCCGGTGCCGAGCGTGAGCGACGCCGCCGTGCCGCCGGTGCCGCCGTGGGTCAGCGTGGTGCCGTTCTCCAGGGTCACGCCGACCTGGTCGACGCGGTTGCCGCTGCGCAGCGACCAGGTCCGCACCCGGGCGTTCGCGGGCACCGCCGGGACGTCGGTGAAGTAGTCGCCGTGCGGGCCGCCGAACTGGTCCGACAGCTGCAGCGCGAGGTTGCGCTGCCAGCTGAAGCGCACGGTGATCGGGTCGTGGTCGGACAGCATGTTGCCGTCGGTGTACAGGAACTTCGAGTGCTCGTTGTTGTAGAAGGTCGCATCGAGCGAGACGAGCTTGCTGCTGCGGTAGAGCACCTTGTCGACGACCTCGCAGTCGTTGGTGGGCGCCTGCTTGTCGCACACGAGGTCGGGGCTGCCCGGAGCCGGCGCGACACCGCCGCGCACGAGCTTGACCCACGCGTCGGTGAGGCCGTTGTCCGCGCCGAACTGCGCGATCGTGTCGGCCGCGCGGGTGTAGCGCGTGTTGGTGTCGCCCATGACGACCACCGCGTTGCCCGCCGAGTGCGACCGGATGAACGCGGTCAGCTGCGCCAGGTTGGACGCGCGCGAGGCTTCGTCGCCGTCGTTCGTCCCGGCGTTGGTGTGCGCGTTGTAGAAGTCGACGTACACGCCTTCGGCCAGCCGCACCCGCATGAAGGTGAAGCCCTTGGGGGTCAGGCAGTCGCCGGAGTCGAGCTGGCAGGACGTCCAGCGGACGCGCTCGAAGTCGTCGGCGTCGTACGGCAGCGAGGACAGCGTGTTCAGCCCGCTGCCGATCCCCGCGCCACCGCTGGTCGGCGTGCGGTACGGGTGCTGGTCGGCCGCGTAGAGCTTCGCGTGGTAGTTGAAGTCCTCCTCGACGTGCACGACGTCGTAGGGGCCGAGCCGCTGCCCGATCGCCGTCGTGGCGGGGTCACGCGGGGTCGGCGCGCTCGAGATGCTCTCGGGCAGGCCGGCGACGTTGTAGGCCAGCACCGAGAAGCTGCCGCCGTCGGCGGCCCGCGCGGCCGCCGGACTGACCACTGTGGACACCATGACGGCGAGTGCCACCGCGGCGATGCGTTTTCTCACGAGAACTCCCGCTGGATTCGGACGGACAAACCGGTGGAGGTGTAGCGCGGGACCACCCGGTACCCCGGGCGGTCGGCGCGGACGGCGGCGAACCGGCCACGCAGCCGCCGCGCGCACAGCACGTCGACTTCGTGCCCCGGGCAGGAGCCGTCGATCCGCAGCTCCAGGACGCTGCCGCGGTCGAGGGTGGCCTCGCCGCGCACGACCAGCGCCGGCCCGGCGGCGGCGGACAGCGTGCCGCCGGTCTGGTGGTAGGCGCCGATCCGGAGGCCGGCCGCGCGCAGCACCCCGCCGGCCAGTTCGACGGTGCCGGTGCCGAGGGCGCTGGCCGTCGCCGCGACCAGCGTGCCCGCCTCGACGCGGGTGCCGCCGCGGTAGTGGTTGGCCCCGGCCAGCGTCAGCGTCCCGGTGCCCGCCTTGACGAGCCCGCCGTCACCGCCGATGTCGTTGCGCCAGCTGTCGTTCGCGGAAAACCCGCCGCGGGTGGCGTCCATCGTGACGCGAACGCCCGTGTCGAACGCGCCGAAGCCGTCGGCCGCGGCGAAGAGGTTCAGCCGTCCCCACAGCTCCGGGCCGTCGAGCAGCGGGTTGCCGCCCGGGAACGCCGTCGTGTGCAGGACTTCCCGCCGCTGCGCCGCGTCCAAGTACGGCAGGCGGGTTTCGAGGAGCACCTCGGCGCCCTTCGGGACGCGCATCGCGGTGCGGGCCCCGCGGTCCGGCAGGCCGTAGGTGGCCCGGCGGGCGACCATCGCGGCGTTGGCGCGGCGGTCGCCGTACTCGTCGGCGCCGGTGTGCGCCCGGGCGAAGAGCGTGTCGGGGGTTGTACCGGTCTTCGCGGTGAAGTACTTCAGCGCCTGCTCACGGGCCGCCGCCTTGAGCGCCGCGTTCTCCGGGTCCGCGAGGGTCGCGACGGTGAGCGCGGTGGCCAGGGTGCGGCCGCCGATCACGTCCACCGGCGAGTGCATCCCGGCGACGATCCGCGTGTCGGCCAGGTCGTAGGCCCGCGCCACCAGCTCCTGGAACCGCTCCGGGACCGCGTAGGCCAGCGCGAGGCAAGCGAGGTGGAACGCGTTGGTGTGGCCGCTGGGGAAGCCGCCGTCCTCGGCCGGGGTCGTGCTGCGCTGGCGCAGCAGCTGCGGCGCGACGACCACGTCGGACCGGTAGACCGGGAAGCCGAGCGCGTCGACCCGGCCGGTGTCCTCGACCCGGCTGTCGGCGGTCATCCGCCACGGCCGCGGGTACTGGTAGGCGGCCTTGCTCGGGTTGCCCGAGGCCCAGGTGCCGCGGACGGTGTCCACGAGGGTGGCCACCAGGCCCAGTTCCGAGTCGTGCGAACCGGCGCCGAGCGCCGAGCCCGCCGGGGCGTTCGCCGGGACGGCGTCGTCGATCTTCGCCGGCGGCGTGCCGTCCGGGGCACTCGTGATGCTGGTGACCGCCTTGGCGCCACGGCGGTAGAGGTCCGCGAGGGGGCCCAGGCCGCCGATGGCGGCGTAGGACTGGTGCTGGCGGTCGTAGACGAAGGAGCGCTTGGCTTCGGCGCCGGTCCGGGCGCGGGTGACGGCGACGCAGTGCCGGACGTTCGCGCGCAGCAGTGCGGCGTCGAGCACGACCCCACTGTCCCAAGTGGACCCGGTACGCCAGACCCGCTGCATCCCGCTCAGGATCCGCACCGCCGCGTTGGTTTCCGCGGTGTGGTTGGCCGGGATGTTCGTGCGGTAGGAGTCGACGAACGCCGTCGTCGCTTCCGCCCAGGCGGGCACGTTGAGCACGGTGGGCAGGACGGCGACGGCAGGGACGAGCGCGGACAGGCGCAGGAAGGCCCGCCGGTCCAAGGGCGCGAGGCTCAATGGGTTCTCCTGGGAAGGCGCGCGGGAAATGCGCGCGGGGAATCGCTGCGGGAATGATCAGCGCCGGGGAGATCCGGGTCAAGCAGCGTCCGGAGTAATTCGCCCGTCAGTAACCTGATCTTTTGCGGAGCTCCTGCGAATTCGACGAATTCACTCGATCCGGACTTCGACGGCGGGGCTGTAGGAGAGCCGTCCGTGGGCGGCCACGCGGACCAGCACCCACCAGTGCGCGCCCGGCCGGGCGCGGTGACTCGCCCGGACGGTGACCGGCACCGTCGCCGTTTCGCCGGCAGCGAGCCGGAAGGGCTGCAGCCGCGGGCCGATCGTGACCTCGGTGCCCCAGGTGCCGAACGGGCTGATCACCGCGACCGCGCCCCGGATCTCGCTCTGGGCCAGGTTTTCCAGCGACACCGGCAGCTCGGCGCACCCGCCCGGTCGCACGACGACCGCGCCCGTGACGCCGACCGCGACGAGGTCGTCGCGGGGTGGTGGGGGCCCGACGAGGATTTCGGCCGTGTCCTCGAGGAGGTGCCCGCGGTCGTCGGTGATCCGGGCGGCGAGCAGGTACCGGCCGGGTGTGTCCGGCCCCCGCACTTCGACCGTGGTTTTCGCGTGGCCCCCCGGCGCGAGGTCGTAATCGAAGTCCGGCTCCCCTTCCGTGCGCCACCCCGGCGGCAGGTCGAGCTCGACCCGCCCGCGGGCCGGGCGCCCGCTGCAGCTCACGGTGACGTCCAGGCGGGCCCGTCCGTCGCCGAGTTTCAGCCGGGTCGGCGTCACGTGCACGCTCACCGGCAGGTTGCCGGCCGGCGCCGGGCCTTCGTTGTGCAGCCAGTACCGCGTGGGGAACGGCTGCACGGGTTCCGTGGCGATTTCCTGCCCGGTTCCCATCCGCATGACGGGTTCCAGCCGCACGGTGGCCACGTCCGCGGCGCCCAGTTCGACGCGCGCGCGTCCGGCGTCGACTTCGACCGGCTCGCCGCGTTCTTCGAGCAGATCGGTGCGCCAGGCCGAACGGATCCCGCCGTGCAGCGCGATGGCCGCCGTGGCCGCGGACCCGGTCGATTCGTACACCCGCAGCGTGATCGCGTCCGCGGGCGGGATCACCGAGCCCGACGCCAGCGGGTTGCCCGCCGGTTTTGCCGCGGTCAGCACGACTTCGGCGGGTTCGACCGTGATCAAGCTCAGCGCGGGCGGCAACACGCCTTCGGTGGCCGGCACCGGACGGGTCCGGAGCGGATGGGCGGCTTCCTGCGCGTGCCGCGGGAAGCCGGCGTCCCGCCAGTCCCCGTCCCCGGCGACGATCGAGAAGCCGAACGTGTGGGTCCAGTGCTGCCAGGCGAAACTCGAGCCGTCGGGGGCGGTCCGGCGCTCACCGTCGATCCACCCGCCGCTGGGCCAGCCGCTGCACGAGCGCATCAGCGACAGGTGCAGCGTGCCGCCCGGGTCGACGACGAATCCGGGCGTGCCGTGGTTGACGACCGCGACGGAGTAGCTGTCGGCGGGTTCGGCCGTCCCGGCCAGCCCGTCGGGCACCCGCACGTCGAGGGCGGCCGCCGCACGCAGTTCGGCGATGGCCGCCTTGACGTCGTCGACGATCACCACCGGCAGGTCGCGGAGGCCACGCAGGTCGGCGTCGGGCACCCAGGCTTCGCGCCGGGTCCGAATAGCCGGGACGAACACCCGGCCGTGCCGTTTCAGGGCGTCCCGGTAGCCGGAGTCGGCGGAGGCGAGGACTTCGGCGGCACAGGGGTTGTCCGCGCCGACGACGAACCGGACGTCGGGCAGGTTCGAGTCGGCGTCGAGGGCGCCGTAGCGCAGGCCGCCGGGGCGGGTGCAGGTCGCCGTCACGCCCTTCGCGGCCAGGGCCGCGACCAGCGCCCGGACCTCGAGCCCGGACGTGAGCGGCTCGACCACTTCGGCGACACCGATGGCGTGCGCGGTCCGCGTGCCGTCGTCGCGGACGAGCGCGACGCGGGCGGTTGCCGACAGCCCGGCCCAGGTGTGGGCCGGCGTGTCGAGCGTCCAGAGGTGTTCGGCCGCGTCGACGTCCGGGAAGCCGAACGACCGGCCGATCGCGCCGAACCCGACCTCCGCCACCGGCAACGCGCCGGGCACGGCGAAGTCGAAGCGGGCCCGCAGCAGCCGGTCCTGCCCGAGCGACCCGTCGACGTCGGTGTGCACGTCCACTCGGGACACTCCGCGCCACAGCGTCGTGCGCTGGGTGATCCGCAGGTCGTCCAGAGCCCTCGTCGCGACGAGCCGCTCCCCGACCGGGCTGGTCTCGACGACGACCTCCGCCGCGCCCGGGCCGTGGCCGGGTCCCTTCGGCAGCAGGTGCCACGGGCCTTCGCCCCAGACCGGGTGCTCGGCGTGCTCGTCCTGGACCACCAGCCCGGCGGCGAGCCCGCCGTCCTTCAGCAGGTCCCGGCCGCTTCGCCGGTCCCGGACGCGCTTGAGGGCGCCCCCGCGCGCCGGGTCGGCTTCGACCGCGAAGACGTCGTTCTCGATCGTGGGCGGGCCCGGCTTCTCGGTCCACCCGGGTGGGACGTCCGCTGCGTCGAGCACCCGGTAGACCCGGTAGCCGAGTGCGGGCACCGCGGTGGCGAGGAAGGTCAGCGTGATTTCTTCCAGGGAGCCGTCGGGGTTGCGCACGACCGAGTCGGTGACGGCGGGGACCGGACGGCCGTCCGGGTCGGCCACCCGCACGCCGGTGGCCGCCGAGGTCACGGTCACCGAGGTGATCGCGTCGCGCGTCCAGGACAGCGTGTTGAGCACGAAGACGGGCACGCCGTCGCCGCTGGTGTCGGCGCCGGGCTCGTCGGTTTTCGCCGTGCGGTACGGGCCGCAGGGCGATGTCCCTTTTACGGTCGAGGTGCGTGCATCGGCGGAGGGATTGGTGATCGATTCGCCGCAATTCTCGGTGGTCGTCGGCGATCCCGCGGGTGACGCGGCCGGGGAACCGATCTTGCGGTTGACAGCACGCCCTTGACTTCCCGGCGGCCGGAACCGGTGCACGCGGTTCCGGTCCTGTAACACCGCACGGCCGGCCGGACGACTCCCGGGTGGGATCGGACCGGAAAGGGAAATCCATGGCTGTCGGTGTCGAAACCGAACAGAGCAGACGGTGCCGGCGTTGCCGGTCGGTCAACCGAACCGGGGACAAATACTGCCAGCAGTGTGGCGCTTCCCTGGCGAGGCGGGACATCACCACGCGGTACCTCTGTGCCGCGGCGCAGCTCGACGAGAAATTCGCCGACGAGGCGATCAAGGAATTCCTCGTCGAACCGTTCCGCGCCGTTCCGCAGACACCCGGCGTGGACACCACCGCCGTCCTGCGCGAGGCGGTGGCCGCCCGCGCGCGGCGGCGCATCCGCGACGGGGTGCTGCTGGGGTTGCTGCTGGTGATGCTGGTCCTCAACCCTCTGTGGTTCATCGCGTGGCTGGTGGCCGCCACCGTCCTGGCCTTCGTCACCGGCAAGCTCACGCCCACCAAGCGGGGCGCGGCGATCGGGACGGTCCTCGCGGTCGCCGTCGTCCTGCCGCTGGCCGGGATCAGCGTCATCGGCTACGCACTGGGGACGGTGTTCGGCCTCGGGTCCGGGTCATCGGGGTCCGAGCTGGGCACGGCGGCTTCGAGCGTGAGCGCCGGCCTGGGCGTGGGCGTCATCGTCGTTCCCTTCGTCCTGATCGTCATGATGGCCGTCGTCCTCGGCGCCGACGAGTTCGCCGTGCACTTCCTGGTCTTCGACCGGTTCCGCACCGGCACCTTCGTCCCCAACCGGGAGATGAGCGCCGACGAACAGGAGCGGCGGCTGCGCGGGCTCGGCCTGGACCAGTTCGCCGGGCCGCTGGGCGACCTGGCCCGGGTGGAGCAGGAACTGGCGCGCCACCCCGACAAGGTGGACGTGGTCGTGCACCGGGGGTTCTCCCCGTTCGTGGGCGCCGGGATCCCGCTGCACCAGCAGGTGATCACCCTGCCGCTCGAACCGGCCGACGACGACGCCGAACCGGAGACGATCAACGTCACCGGGTTGCAGGACCAGGTCAGCGCGGCGATGGCGCGGCTGCGCGGGACGTCGTCGCTGGGCCCCGGCCGGCGCCTCGAGGACCTGGTGCTGCGCGAGCAGGTGCTCATCCCGGCGGACCGGCTGGTGGCCGACCGGGCGGCGGTGCCCGGTGTCCTGCCGAGCCTGGCCGGGCGCCCGGCTCCGCAGCTGGACCCCGAAGCGGCCCGCCACCTCGCCGACGCTTCGGTGGAGTGGGCGCGGTACTACCGCTGCTACCGCATCGAGTCGTGGGACCGCGACCTGACCACGTCGTGCTACCTCCACGTCGGGACGAACCAGCGGATGCTGTTCCTCGAATGGCAGTTCCTGGCCCTGCTGCCGATCGATCCGCGCTACCGGACCATCGACCGGCACCGGTCCCCCGTGCTCGCGCCGCTGCGGGCCGCGGCCGTGGAGTGGTGCCTGCTGCCGGCGACGATCCTCCGGCGCGCCAAGACCGTGTTCCGCGGCTTCAAGGCGTTGCAGCAGCGCCCCGACAAGATCGAGCCGGCCAAGTACGGGGCCGGCCGGAGCCTGCGCGAACTGGCGCAGGCCGAGCTGGTGCAGAGCTACTTCCAGGACGTCGACGTGGAGCGGTACGTCCGGATCATGGATTCGACGCTGTTCCGCGCGGTCGGCGCCTACCTGCAGGAGCGCGGCTACTCCGTCGTCGAGTTCACGAAACTGGCCGATCCCGTCTACAACACCTACGACCTGCGCGGCAGCACCTTCGTCGATTCGGCGGTCGGCTCGCACAGCAGCGTCAACAAGGGCGCCAAGCCCGCAAAGGAGAAGTGATCATGGGCGACCGGTTCGACCTGCGCGGCGCACACTTCAAAGGCAGCGCCGTCGGCTCCCACGCCAGCGTCAACCACTACACGTCCGGCCCGGCGGTGCCGGTCGAGGACCTGCTCGAGGCACTCGCCCGGGTGCGGCCGGACATCATCGCCGCCGCCCCCGCGGCCGACCGCGCCGAAGTGCAGGCGGAAGTGGACAAGATCGAGGAGGAGCTGAAGAAGGAGGAGCCGCGCGGCAAGGTGGTGCGGAACCGCTGGGAGACCGTCACCACCCTGATCGGTGACCTGAGCGCACCGCTCACGAAGATCACCGAACTCGTCCTCAAGCTCTTCGGGTGACGAGGCCTCGTCACCGCGGCTTGGAGTTGCCACTCGGCCCACCCGTGTGGGTGAGCCGGCTCGCGTGGCAGTCCTGCCGGGCGAACCCCTGCTGCCCGCACCACGCGTTGGCGTCGTCGGCGCTGGGGAAAGCCTGCCCTTCCAGGGTGACCCAGTAGCCGCTGCGGCTGAAGTTCCGGTAATCACCGGAATCGACCATGAAAGCGTCGGGGTACTTTTCCCGCAACCGCCGGAAATCGGCCAGCACGGCGGCGTCGTCGTAGGTCACGCCGTTCACCACGAGACCGGCGGCTTTCGACGACAACTGCGGGAGCCAGCGCCCGATCAGGCTTTCCGCGACGTCGTGGTCGCGGGAAACCTGGTCGCGCAGGTCGGCTTCGGTGACCGTCGTGCTCGACGTGGCCGCGGACGGCGGCGACCAGGTCGTGCGGAGGTCCGGACTCGTCGCGGGCGCCCACGGCTGGGTGGGTGCCTCCACCGGTCCGGTTCCGGGCTGAGCAGCGGGCGCGGCGGGGCCGGGCGAACGGGAAACCGCGAAGATCACCGCTCCGGCGGCGGCCAGCGCCACCAGCGATCCCGCGGCCAGCAACGGAAGCAGCTTCCGCGACGACGACCCGGCCGCGGTCCCGGACGGCGCCGGGGAAAGAGCATCGACCGGCGTCCCGCAGGTTCCGCAGAATCGGGCCTGGGGTTCGAGTTCTCGTTCGCACACCGCGCAGGAGCTCATGGCTTTGAAGTCCGTCGCGCGAAGCGGCCTGTTACAAACCGGGCCGAAACCGATCTTTCCGGATTCCCCGCGGAATCGGCGGGTCCCGGAATTCCCTCCGGCGCCCGCCGTCTGGCACGATCAGGCGGTGACCGGCTGGAGGAGGACCCGCGGACCCGCGATCGCGGCCGCCCTCCTGCTGGTGCTCGCCGCCTGCACCAGCGGCTTCGGCGGCCTCGAACTGCGGATCGCCGCGGGCACCTCCAGCGGCGTCTACTACAAGCTCGCCCAGACCCTCGCCACGGCCTGGCAGGGCGGCCTGGGCATCGACCGGCCCCAGGTGCTCGAGACGCAGGGCTCGCCCGACAACGTCGACAAGGTCCTCGCCGGCCAGGCCGACGTCGCCTTCGTCGCGGCCGACGTCGCCGCGGCCCAGTACCAGGCCAAGTCGAAGTTCGCCGCGCTCGCCCGGATCCACGACGACTACCTGCACATCGTCGTCCGGGCCGATTCCGACATCCGGTCGGTGTCGCAGCTGAGCGGCCACCGGATCGCGATCGGCTCACCGCAGTCCGGCGTCGAGTTCATCGCCAACTGGCTGCTCAAGACGATCGGGCTGCGCGACTCGGTCAGCACCAGCACCCGCGGCCTCGACCAGTCCGTCACCGCGCTGCTGAACCACGAGGTCGACGCGTTCTTCTGGTCCGGCGGCCTGCCCACGCCGAAGCTGCTGGAGCCGGAGAACCGAGGCAAGCTGCACCTGCTCGACCTCGCCGACGTCATGCCGAGGGTGCAGGCGAGCAGCCAGGTCTACAGCACCGCGACGATCCCGGCGAGCACGTACAACCAGGCTTTCCCGGTGACGACGCTGGTGGTGCCGAACTTCCTGGTGGTCCCGGAGTCCATGCCGGACGACGTGGCGGAGGCCCTGGTCCGCGGCCTCTTCGACGCCCGCCGCGAGCTGGCGAACGCCAACTCGGCGGCCCTGTCGATCGACGTCCACCCGGGCATCGAGACCCAGCCGATCCCGCTGCACCCGGGCGCGTTGCGGTACTACCGGTCGCAGAAGACCTAGGCCACCGGGAACACCATCGAGATCCGGAGCCCGCCCCCGTCGGGCAATTCCAGCG
This sequence comes from Amycolatopsis sp. NPDC003861, assembly GCF_053605405.1. Lineage (NCBI taxonomy): Bacteria > Bacillati > Actinomycetota > Actinomycetes > Pseudonocardiales > Pseudonocardiaceae > Amycolatopsis > Amycolatopsis sp. NPDC003861. Next base: position 9,359 of record NZ_JBSGJD010000038.1, on the reverse strand, counting down.
CCAGTTCCCCGTCCGAATGCGCGACGATCTCACTCACGATCGCCAGCCCCAGCCCGGACCCCGGCACGTTCTGGTGCGCCGGGCTCCGCCAGAACCGGTCCAGCGCCCGGTCGAGCTCCTCCGGTGGCAGGCCCGGCCCGTGATCCCGCACCGACAACCGCACCCGGTCGCCCGATCGCGCCACCGCGACCAGGATCTCCGTCCCCGCCGCCGTGAACTTCAAAGCGTTGTCCAGCAACGCGTCCAGGATCGTCTCCGCACCCCGCGGCGGCATGCACACGCGCGCACCGTCGCCGGACGTCTCGACCACCAAGCGGACGTCGCGGGCTTCGCCGACCACCGACCAGTCCGCGACCCGGTCCGCCACGACCTCGTCCAGCACCACCGGGTCCAGCTCGCCGCCCGAGGCCTCGGCGCGGGCCATCGACAGCAGCCCGTCCAGGATCTGGTGCAGGCGGCCCGCGTCCACCCGCGCCGCTTCCAGGTCGGCGGCCGCCGGCTCGTCGTCGACGTGGCCTTCGAGATTGCCGAGCCGGATCTTCAACGCCGTCAGCGGGTTGCGCAGCTGGTGGGACGCGTCGGCGACGAACGCCCGCTGCGCCGCCAGCGCGCCCGACACGCTGGACGCCATCCGGTCGAACGAGCGGCCCAGCTGCCGCAGCTCCGGCGGCCCGCCGCTCTCCCCCACCGGCTCGGCTTCCCGGCCGCTGACCACCGACGCCACCAGCGCGCCCGTCGCGTCGTCCAGCCGGTGCACCGGCCGCAGGATCCAGCGGACCACCGGGATCGCCACGGCCAGCGCGAGCGTGAACGCGAGGATCCCGCCCGCGGCGAGCAGCAGCCACCACCACAGCACATCCGCCCGCTCGGCGCCGGTGTCGGACACGGTGAGCACCGCGCCGTGCACCTCACCGTCCGCGAGCACCGGCTCGGCGAGCACCAGCGGCGTCGAATCCCACGGCATCAGCACGCCGGTGGGCTGGGACCGGCGGCCGGCGAGCGCCTCGTGGACCGGCCCGCTGATCCGGTCGTCCTTCAGGTCGATCCGCGCGGGCTGCCCGAGCGACGAGGCGAACAGCTTGCCGTCCTGGTTGACGACCAGCGCCTGGACGCCGTAGACGTCGGTGTAGCGGATCAGGTCGGGCTCGATCAGCCCCGGCTTGTTGTCCAGCAGCGGCCGCTGCGCCAGCGACGCGAACCGGGCCGTGTCGGTCAGCCGGTCCAGGAACAGGTCCTGCTGCGCGCCCGCGGCGATGCTCCTGGCCAGCGGGATGCCCAGGCCGAACACCAGCAACGCCACCAGCGTCAGCACGATGCCCTGCAGCCGGACGCGCACGCCGCCTCAGCTCCGGGCGACCTGGCCGCCGAGCCGGTACCCGACCCCGCGGACGGTCTCGATCAGCGCCGGGCGGCCCAGCTTCGTCCGCAGCGTCGCGACGTGGACGTCCAGCGACCGGCTCTCCGCCGCGCCGCGGTGGCCCCACACCTCGGTGAGCACGTGCTCGCGCGAGCACACCGCGCCACGCGCGCCCGCCACCAGCGCCAGCACCTGGAACTCCTTGCGCGACAGCGCGACCGCCTTGCCGTCGACCAGCACCTCGTGCCGGGAGACGTCGACGGTGACGTCCCCGACCCGGATGACCACCGGCTCGGCGGCGGGGTGCTCCCCGCGGCGGCGGCGCACGGCCTCGACCCGGGCGAGCAGCTCCTCGACGTCGTAGGGCTTGACCAGGTAGTCGTCGGCGCCCGCGCGCAGGCCCTGGATCCGGTCGTCGACCTCGCCGCGCGCCGAGACGACGATGATCGCGACGTCGCTCACCGCGCGGATCTGGCGGCACAGCGTCACGCCGTCGATGTCCGGCAGGCCGAGGTCGAGCAGGATGACGTCGACCTCGTGCACCCGGTCGAGCACGCCGGCGCCGGTGGCGAGCCGGGCGATCGCCAGGCCGCGGCGGGTCAGCGCCGGGATGAGCGCGCCCGCGACCCGGTCGTCGTCCTCCACCAGCAGCACCCGCACCCGTCCGCCTCCCATGGTGACCTGCTTCACCGGCCGGTACGGCGAACTCTAGGACGTCCCGGCGGCTCCCGCACCGGCCACCCGGACGGTCACACTCCGTGACTCCGGGTGGACACCCCCCAAAAGGGACATCGATACTCAGTTGAAACCCTAAGTATTGCTCAAGCGGCCTTGCCAGCCGGGGAAGCAACGGTAGGTTCTCGCCATCGCGTGGTGACCCATGCCCGATTTGCACGAACGATCCGGGAGGCCAGATGACCGCGGAGGTGGCGGCGCCGATGATCAAGGCGTCCGCCGTGAACAAGTACTTCGGCGACCTGCACGTGCTCAGGGAGATCACGCTCGAGGTGCCTCGCGGCCAGGTCGTCGTGGTGCTCGGCCCGTCGGGCTCGGGCAAGTCGACCCTGTGCCGGGCGATCAACCGGCTGGAGCCGATCAACTCGGGCGAGATCGCCGTCGACGGCGTCCCGCTGCCCGCCGAGGGCAAGGCGCTGGCCGCGCTGCGGGCCGACGTCGGCATGGTGTTCCAGTCGTTCAACCTGTTCGCGCACAAGACCATCGTCGAGAACGTCATGCTCGCGCCGGTGAAGGTCCGCAAGACCTCGCAGGCCGAAGCGCGCAAGACGGCGATGGAGCTGCTGGAGCGCGTCGGCATCGCCAACCAGGCCGACAAGTACCCGGCGCAGCTTTCGGGTGGCCAGCAGCAGCGCGTCGCCATCGCGCGGGCGCTGGCCATGCGGCCCAAGGTCATGCTGTTCGACGAGCCGACCTCGGCGCTGGACCCGGAAATGGTCCAGGAGGTCCTCGACGTGATGACGGGCCTGGCCAAGGACGGCATGACGATGCTCGTCGTCACCCACGAGATGGGCTTCGCCCGGCGGGCAGCCGATCGGGTGATCTTCATGGCCGACGGCGAGATCGTCGAGGACACGACGCCGGAAGAGTTCTTCACCGCGCCGAAGAGCGAGCGCGCGAAGGACTTCCTCGGCAAGATCCTGACCCACTGAGAACAAACGTTCCGCGGCGCCGTCGGCGTCCGGGTGACGACACACAGGAGAGATTCACATGAGGATCCGCACCCTCGCGGTGGGACTGCTCGCCGGTGGCCTGGCGCTGACCACGCTGACCGCCTGTGGCAAGGAAGGCACGCCGACCTCGCCGGGTTCCGGTGACCAGAGCGGCACGAACGCCCCCGCGGCGCTGAGCTACCCGGTCGCGCAGGGCGTCGACCTGGCCGGCTCGCCGGTGTACGCCAAGATGAAGTCGGCGGGCGCACTGACCGTCGGCGCCAAGGACGACCAGCCGGGCCTCGGCCAGAAGGACCCGACGACGGGCAAGTTCGGCGGCTTCGACATCGAGATCGCGAAGCTCGTCTCGGCCGGCCTCGGTTTCGACCCGGAGAAGATCACCTTCCGCACGGTCGACTCCGGCGCGCGTGAGCAGACGATCGCGAACGGCGACGTGAACTACTACGTCGGCACCTACTCGATCACCGACAAGCGCAAGGCGCTGGTCTCCTTCGCCGGCCCGTACTTCGTCGCCGGCCAGGACCTGCTCGTCCGCAAGGACGACACCTCGATCACCGGCCCGGAGACCCTCAAGGGCAAGAAGGTCTGCTCGGTCACCGGCTCGACCCCGATCCAGAAGGTCCGGCAGCAGAACCTGACCGAGCCGGCCAACATCGTCGAGTTCCAGAAGTACTCGCAGTGCGTCGAGAAGCTGCAGTCGAAGGACGTCGACGCGGTCACGACCGACGACGCGATCCTCAAGGGCTACGCGGCCCAGGAGCCGGACACCCTGAAGGTCGTCGGCAAGACGTTCTCGACCGAGAAGTACGGCATCGGCCTCAACAAGGACGACAAGGTGCTGCGCGACAAGGTCAACGAGATCCTGCAGAAGGCGCTGGACGACGGCACCTGGCAGAAGATCTACGACGCCACGCTCGGCAAGTCGGGCTCGACCGCGACCAAGCCGACCCTCGAGAAGTACTGACGTGACACCGGGGCCGGTGGATCGGGTTTCCCGGTTCACCGGCCCTCTCACATCCACTCCTTGACCACGGACGCGGGGAAGGCTCCATGGACGTCCTGCTCAACAACCTGGACCTGTTCGGTCCGTTCTTCCTGCGCACGATCGAACTGTTCGTGCTCTCCGCCGTCGGCAGCCTGATCTGGGGCACGATCCTGGCGATGCTGCGGGTGAGCCCGGTCCCCGTCTTCCGCGCCGTCGGCGCGGCGTACGTGACGATCGCCCGGAACACGCCGCTCACCCTGGTGTTCGCGTTCTTCGTGTTCGCCTACCCGCTGCTCGACATCGTCAAGCTCGACTACTTCCCGGCCGCGGTGACGGCGCTGACCGTGTACACCTCGGCGTTCATCTGCGAGGTCGTGCGCTCGGGCATCAACACCGTGCCGGTCGGCCAGGCCGAGGCGGGCCGGGCGCTGGGGCTGACCTTCGGCCAGATCCTCGGCCAGGTCGTGCTGCCGCAGGCGCTGCGCTCGGTCGTGCCGCCGCTGATCAGCACCTTGATCGCGCTGCTGAAGAACACCACCATCGCGGCCGGTTTCTCCGTCGCCGAGGCCGGCGCGATCCGCCAGTACCTGTCCGAACGCGGGGAGAACCAGCTGGTCGGCCTGCTGTGGGTCGCGCTCGGCTTCATCATCCTGGTCGCCGTGCTGTCGTTCGTCCAACGCAGCCTGGAGAAGCGCTGGAGCGTGGCCCGATGAGGGAGCTTGCGACCGAATCATTCAACACTGCGCTTGCGGCTCAGGCCGCACCGAGCGTCAGCGAGGTGTGCGCATGAGCAACGTCCTGTTCGACGTCCCGGGCCCGAAGGCCCGGCTCCGGTACCGCACGTACGCGGTGATCGGCACGCTCGTGGTCCTCGCCTTCGTCGGGTACATCGGCTGGCGGTTCTACGACAGCGGCCAGTTCACCGCCCGCAAGTGGGAGTGGCTGCAGTACGCGCAGGTGCAGCGCGACCTGGCCGACGCGGTGCTCGCGACGGTCGAGGCGTTCGCCGCCGCCGCGGTGCTCGCGGTGATCTTCGGCGCGATCTTCGCGGCGGGCCGGCTGTCCGACCACGGGTGGATCCGCCGGATCTCCGGGTTCGTCGTCGAGTTCTTCCGGGCCATCCCGGCGCTGATCCTGATGTTCCTGTTCTACTTCGGCCTGCCGACGCTGGGCGTGCCGATGACGCCGTTCCTCGGCGTGGTGTTCGGCCTGACGCTGTACAACGGCTCGGTGCTCGCGGAGGTCTTCCGCGCCGGCATCCAGTCGCTGCCGAAGGGCCAGAGCGAAGCCGCGTACGCGCTGGGCATGCGCAAGACGCAGGTGATGTTCCTGGTGCTGCTGCCGCAGGCGATCCGGGCGATGCTGCCGACGATCATCAGCCAGCTGGTCGTGCTGCTGAAGGACACCGCGCTCGGGTTCATCATCACCTACCAGGAGCTGCTGTACTACGCGCGCTACATCGGTTCCCAGGGCGCGTTCGGGCGGCCGATCGTGCCGTCGACGATCGTGGCGACCGCCATCTACGTCGTGATGTGCCTGCTGCTGACGGCGCTGGCGACGTACCTGGAGCGACGCAACCGCCGCAACAAGAAGGTCGTGGCCGCACCGCCCGCCGCGACCGAAAACCTCGCGGCCGCGTCGGCCTGAGTCACCCGTTCGAGGCCCCCGGGACCTGTCCCGGGGGCCTTGTCGTGTCCGGAGGTGTCCCCTAGCGTCGGGCGTATGGGTGTCGCACTGGTGACCGGCAGTTCCCGGGGTCTCGGCCGCGTGATCGCTCGCCGGCTGGCCAGAGACGGGTTCGCCGTCGCGGTCAACGGCCGCCACGACAACGCGGATCTGAAGACGGCCGCGGAGAGCATTCTCGCCGAAGGCGGCCGCGCGGCGGCGTTCGCCGCGGACGTGACGGACCGGCGCCAGGCCGGCGAGCTGGTCGACGCGGTCACGGCGGTGCTCGGCCCGATCGGGGTGCTGGTGCTCAACGCGACCGGACCGCAGCCGGAAGCGCCGGTGGCGGGCGTCGACTGGCCGGACCACCTGGCCCAGCTGGACTTCTTCGTCCGGTCGCCGGTGCTGCTGGGCCACGCCGTGCTGCCGGGCATGCGGGCCCGCGGCCACGGCCGCATCGTACACGTCGACTCGGAAGTGGCGGACCGTCCGCCACCCGGCCGCTCGGCCTACGCGACGGCCAAGAGCGCCCAGATCGGCCTGGCCCGGGCGTGGGCCCGCGAGCTGGCCCCGGACGGCATCACGGTCAACACGGTCGCGCCCGGGTCCATCCCGGTGGAGCGGCACGCGGAGGTCCCGGAAGCCGAGCGCGAGGAGTACCGGGCCTCGGTCCCGGCCGGGCGGCTGGGCACGCCGGAGGAGGTGGCCGCCGCGGTGAGTTTCTTCGCCTCGGAGGAAGCCGGCTTCATCACCGGGCAACGTCTGCTCGTCGACGGCGGCCGCTCGCTCGGTTAGTCCGGGACCAGCGCGAGGATCCCGTCCGTGTCGCGGGCGAGGAAGTCGCCGAACGGGACCAGGTTCCGCAGTTCCGGGTGCCGGCCGGCGACCTCGGGCCGCAGCACCATCAGTTCCGGGGTGATCGTCACCGGCGTCGGGCCACCGGTCACGATGTCGTCGAGATCGATGTCCAGTGACGGCCCCCAGCGGTCGACGACCAGGCCGACCGCGGCCGGCCCGGTCGCCCGGAACTCGGCCAGGATCCGGCGGATCACCGTGTCCTGTCCCTTCCGGTAGACCGGACCGCCGAAGCCGTCGAGGTCGTAGTCCTCGACGACCACGCCGTCACCGGCCGGTCCCACCGTGCAGACCACGTCGGCGTCTTCGTCGTCGGTCAGCCAGTACTGGAAGGTGAACTGCTTCTCCCCCAGCCCGGCCATGGCGGCGAGCAGGCCGGCACGGTCCATCTCGACCTGCTCGCCGATGGTCTCGCCCTCGCCGCTGATCGCGGTGATCCGGCCGGTGCGGGGATGGCTCAGCACCATCCCCGCCGCCGCCAGCGAGTCCACCCGCCGGTGCACCTGTTCCGGTGTCCAGTCCCGCCGGTACAGGCGCACGAATCCGTCGGACATTCCTGCCTACTTCGGGAAAAGGATGACGTTGCCGTCGCCGAGCCACTTCTTGGCGAGGTCGAGCGCCGCCTGCGGCGTGCCCTCCTCAAAGTACGCCAGAGCCCGCACGCCCGCCTGGTCGGCGCCCCACCTGAGGACCTTCATCTGGCTGCCCAGCTTGGTGGTGTCCAGTGCCTTGCCCGGCCCGCCGACCGCGATGTACTCGCCGTTCGGCCCGAACACGTCCACGCCGGTCTTGCCGACGCCCGGCTGCACGATCGTGAAGTCCTGGCCGTCGTTGGTGAGCTCCTTGGTGCGCCGGCCGCCGACGATCTCCGAGACCTTCACCTCCCGCGCGTCGCCGATCTTGTTGCCCGGGTTCTCGGCGAGGTTCTTGATGTCGTCGGCCATGCCCTCCATGCCGTGCATGGCCATGGCCAGGCCACCGATCATCTCGGCGATCCCGGCGTAGACCGCCGGGCCCGAGGTGAAGATGCACGCGATCGCCCCGACGAGCGCGCCGCCGATGCCGCCGGGCACCGCGCCGATGCCGGCGAACGCGGCGCCACCACCGGCGCCGATCGCCGCACCCGCACCGACCTCTTCGGCGCACGCCGCGATCGCGCCACCGGCGACCGACGCACCGCCGAGCGCGGCTCCGACACCCCCGGCGACCTCGGCCAGGTGCTGGATCAGCGCGAGCAGCTCGCCCGCGTGGTCGCGCACGTAGTCGAGGGTGGCGCCGGCCATCGTGTCGATCATGGACAGCAGCTGGTTCGCCGTGTCCAAGAGCCCCTGCAGCTCCGGGTGGTCCTGGATGATCTGCGCCACCGCGTCCCGGACCTGCTGGACGGTGCCCCGCATGTCCATGACTTGCTGCTTGGCGTTTTCCTCGGACTGCTTGACGCTGACGGCGTTGTACGCGTCCGCGGCCGCCTGGCTGGCTTCGAGCACGTCCTTGCCCGCCGCGTCCGCGTCGGCCTGTGCCCGGGCCGCCGCCTCGCGGGCCTCCGCGGCGTACTCGTTGGCCAGCGCGGCCGACTGCGCCGCCTGGGCCGCCGAGCGCTGCGCGGCCTGCGCCGCCGCCTGGGCGTTCGCCGCCGCCCACCGGGCGGTCTCGGCCGACTGCGCCGCCTGGGCTGCGGACTTTTCGGCCTGGTCGGCGGAGGCCTTCGCGGCTTCGGCGTGCTGCTGCGCCTCGGCCGCCGAGTCCTTCGCCGCCTGGGCCGCCGCGGCGGCTTCGGCGGCCGAGCCCGCCGCGTTGGCCGCGTACTCGGCGGCCAGCGCCGCCTGCTGGTGCGCCAAGGCCGCGGATTCCTTCGCGTTGGCGACGTAACCGTTGATCTGGGCGACGTGCTGCGCGGCGTCGGCGTCCCGCCATGCGGCGCTGTACTGCCCGGACTGCAGGAACTGGCGGACGTAGGTCCACGGCCCCGACAGCGCGGCGTTGGCCGCGGCCTTCACCTCCGGGCCGCCCTTGTCCAGGATCTTCTGGGCGGCGATCCGGTCGTCGTTCTTCGCCGCGGTGTACTGCCCGGTCTTCAGGAACGCGGCGACGTCGGCCGGGGTCCCCGAGAGCGCGCGGTTGGCCGCGTCCTTGGTGGCCGGCCCGCCGAGCGAGGAGATGCGCTGCGCCTCGAGCCGGTCGTTGGTCACCTTGCCCTGGTAGTCGCGGGTCGTCAGGAACTGCTTGACCTGGTCGTGGCTGCCCGCGGCGGCGGTAACGGCCGCGGTGCGCTGGGCCGGTACCAGGGAGGCGCCGCCCACGATGCTGAGGCTCAGCCGGTCGTCCTGCTCCAGCGCCCCGTTCAGGCCGCTTTGGACGAAGGCGGTCAGTTCGGCGTCCGTGCCCGCGAGCGCGGTGCTCGCCGCGGCGAACAGCTTCGGGCCGCCGGTGTGCATGAGCTCGGCGGCCAGTTTCCGGCCGCTGGCGATCGCCGTCGCCGGCGGAGCCGCCGGGTCCTTGGCCGCGGCCAGCAGGGTCGCCGCCTGCTGGCTCAGCTGCTCGGGCTGGCCGGCGCTCCAGTGCGCCGCCACCGTCCGGGAGTCCTCGGCCTGCTTGGCGTCCTGCGCGTCGCGCATGGCCTGGGACTGCTGCTGGGCGAGCCGCTCCGCGTCGGCGCGGCGGGCCAGGCTAGCGGTGTTCTCGGCCTGGTCGGCGGCCCCCTGCGCGGCGTCGGCGGCGTTCTTCGCCTCGATCGAGGCGTCCTTGGCGCGCTGCGCGGCCCCGGCCGCCTCACCGGCGTGCTTCGCCGCGTCGTCGGCCGCGGCGGCCG